>NZ_CDWWXA010000022.1:40099-47626 GCF_977971845.1 Frankia sp. CeCAU1
CCGGGCTCGCGGCGCTCCTGGCGAGCCTGCACGACGTCACCCCGGACCTCATGGAGTCCCTCACCACCCCCCGCCTCAGCCCGCCCCTTCGCCCCAGCCGTCCTGGATGCGAGGTTGGGGGAGTAAGGCACGGTTTTGGGGGCGAAGACCGGGCGTAGATCCTCCGAACGGAGTCGGAGCGGGTGTGGGGTTGGGTGGGTCAGACGGCGGAGATGGCGCGCAGGACGTCCATGCGAGCGGCGCGCCGGGCGGGGAAGACAGCGGCGAGCACGCCGAGGATCGCCCCGGTGAGGACCACGAGCAGGATCGTCCGTACCGGGTAGGCGAACGTGCTGATTCCCAGGGAGGCCAGCGCCTTCGTCAGCGCCCAGCCGAAGATGCTCCCGACGACGACGCCAAGCACGGCTCCGAAGACCGAGATGATCACTGATTCAAGGATGACCATCAGCCTCATCTGCGACCGCGTCATGCCGACCGCACGCAGCAGACCGATCTCCCGGGTCCGTTCGATTACCGAGAGCGCCAGGGTGTTGACGATGCCGAACAGTGCGATGATGACCGCCAGGGCCAGCAGCACGTAGATGAACCCGAGCAGCTGGTCGACCTGCTTCTCCTGCTGTGCGACGAACTCGGACTGGTCCCGGACCTCCACCGTGGCGAACGACTTGACCACCGTGGCGATCTCGGCCCGGACCATCGCCGGGTCCGCCCCGCTCGCCCTCTTCACCAGGACGAACAGGTCGAGGTCATCGGTGGAGTGCCGGGCGAACTCGCTTGTGGAGATGATCCACTTTCCGGCCACCTGGCTCTTCTTGTAGGTGCCCACCAGAGTCAGCTCCGCGCGGCCGTCGGCGAAGGTGACCGGGACCTTCTGCCCCACCCGTAGCTGGTGGTCCGCGGCGGTGGAGTCCTCGGCCAGGATCGTGCCGTCGCCAAGGGCGTGGACGTCACCGGTCACCTCCTTGATGGCCAGCATCCTGACCAGGCCCGCTGGGTCGCCGGCCAGCACCTGGGAGCTCTGCCCGGAGATCTTCACCAGGCCGCCCCGAAGACCCGTGGCGATCTCGATGCCGGGCTTGCCGGCCAGCTCGCGAGCGACCTCACCGCTGAATCCCTGCCCGAAGTTCTGCGGGGTCAGGTAGAAGTCGGCACCGAGGCTGTTCGACACCGTCTCCCGCACCGACTCCTTGATCGACTGCCCGAGCACGGAGAAGGCGCTGACCAGGGCGAGTCCGATCATCAACGCGGAGGCGGTGGAGGCGGTCCGGCGCGGGTTGCGCATCGCGTTCTCCCGGCCGAGTCGGCCGGTGGCCCCGAACATCCTCGCCAACGGTGCGCCGAGGACCCGGGTGATCGGTCCGGACAGCAGCGGTGAGAGGGTGGCGACGCCGAGGAAGATCCCCGCCGCGCCCACCCCGACGGCGGTGGCTCCCGGCTTGCCCGCCGAGGCGGTGCCGAGGATCAGCAGGACAATGCCGAGCGCGGTGAGCACCGACCCGGCGATCGCCCGGGAGCGCAGCGAGCGGGTCGGCAGCACGTAGGTCTCCCGCATCGCCGCGATCGGTGGCACCGACGCGGCCTTGCGGGCCGGCACGAACGCCGCCGCGGCGGTGATGAGCACGCCGACGGCGTAGGCGATCACGACGGTGCGGGGGCGGAAGACCAGCGCACCGCTGGGCAGCGCCACGCCGAACACACCGACGGCGGCGCGCAGCAGCAGCGCGAGCCCCGCGCCGGACACCAGGCCGACAGTGGCCCCGGCGAAGCCGACCAGTGCCGCTTCGACCTGCAGGGACACCTGGACCTGACGTTTGCTCGCCCCGATTGCTCGCAGCAGGGCCAGCTCCCGCACCCGTTGGGCGACGAGCATCGTGAAGGTGTTGAAGATGATGAAGGCGCCGACGAAGACCGAGATGGCGGCGAAGATCAGCAGAAAGGTGGAGAAGCCGCTGACGGCGTTCTGCACAGCGCTGGCGCTCTCGTCCGCCAACTGCCTGCCGGTGATCGCCTCGACACCCGGTGGGAGGGCGGCGGCGACCCGGGCTCGTAGCTCCTCCTGGGTCAGGCCGGGCCCGGCGGCCAGGTGGATCGCGCTGAACCGGTCGGGCGCGAGCAGGACCCGCTGGGCGGTGGCGGTGTCGAACGCGGTGACGGCGGCGCCCCCTAGACTGTCCTGACCGCCGATCCGGAAGGTGCCGACCAGGGTGTACCGCGCGGGCGGACCCTTGGTCTGCACCGAGATCTTTGCCCCGAGCGACAGATGGAGCTTCTTCGCGGTCGCCCGGTCGACGACGATCTCTCCGGGGCCGGGCGGGCGACCCTCGGCGATCTCCTCCGCCGAGGTGGGCTGACCCCCGGTCCAGTTGATACCGATCCCCGGCGCACCGTTGGTGTTCGAGGGCTTGCCGGTGGCCGGGTTGACGAGGACGGCCTGGCCGTTGACCTTGCCGACCGCCACCCGCACCCCGTCCACTCCGGCGGCGGTGGAGACGAGCGAGGCCGGCAGCGGAGGGCGGCCGACGTCGCTCGTCGGGTCGATCGCGTTGACCGAGCGCACGGCGACGCTGACGTTCTTGTTGATGTCGGCGAAGAGGGTGTCGAACGTCCGGTTGAGGGTGTCGGTCAGGACCAGGGTCCCGGTCACGAAGCTCACCCCGGCGACGACCGCCAGCATGGAGAGCACCAGCCGGACCTTGCGGGCCAGCAGACTCTTGAGGGTGGCGCGCAGCATCGGCTCAGGCCCAGCCCGCCGGCTCCGTGCCGTCCGGGTGGTAACTGTCCCCCCCGCCGTCGACACGGCCGGGGCCGGTGAGCGGAGGCCCGCCGCCAGGCCTCGGCACCGGCCGGTGGTGGGAGCGGCCGGAGTAGTACTCCTCGCCGTGGCGCGTGCCGCCGACCCGCCTTGACGCCGGCTGCCCACCGGCGTCGGGCCCGAGGTCCGGGGCGGGGATCGCCTCGAACTGGCCGGTGCGCCGCTCCGGGTAGTGGCCCTGGTAGGGATCGTGCTCGTCTCGCCCGTAGGTCGGCTGGCCCGGGTAGGCCTGGTCCGGGTAGGCGTAGTCGTCGTAGTCACCGGCAGGCCCGTAGCGACCGTCGGTGTCGTTATGGTCGTCCCGGTCGTCGGCGATCTCGCCGTCGGCCGCCAAGCCGCCCGCGGCGGCGTCGAGGTGCTTCATCCGGTCCAGCACCTCCTCCGCGGTCGGGTTCGCGATCGCGTCGACGAGTCGACCGTCGGCAAGGAAGATCACTTCATCCGAGTAGGACGCCGCCGTCGCGTCGTGGGTGACCATGACGATCGTCTGCCCGAGTTCGGAGACCGAGTCACGCAGGAACGACAGCACCTCGGCTCCCGACCGGGAGTCAAGGTTGCCGGTCGGCTCGTCGGCGAAGATGATCTCCGGCCGGGTGACCAGGGCCCGCGCACAGGCGACCCGTTGCTGCTGACCGCCCGAGAGTTCGCTCGGCCGGTGCTTCAACCGAGGTGCGAGACCGACCGCGTCGATGACGGTGCGCATCCAGGCCCGATCCGGCGAACGCCCGGCGATGCTCAACGGCAGCGTGATGTTCTCGGCCGCGGTCAGCGTGGGCAGCAGGTTGAACTGCTGGAAGATGAACCCGATGCGGTCGCGACGCAACCGGGTCAGTTGCTTGTCGGACAGCCGGGACAGGTCCACGTTGCCGATGAAGACCCGTCCCCGGGTGACCGTGTCCAACCCGGCCAGGCAGTGCATCAGCGTCGACTTCCCCGACCCGGACGGCCCCATGATCGCGGTGAATCGGCCGCGGGGGAAGGCCAGGTCGATCTCGCGCAGTGCCGTGACGGTGGTGTCACCGGAGCCGTAGACCTTCGTCAGCCTGGCGGCGCGGGCCGCGGGTGCGGCGTCCGGTCCGTCTCCTCGCCGGCCGCCCGGGTGCTCGGGAACCCGGCCGTCACGGCCGGCACCGTACTCGCCGGGCCGCGACCCGCGGTCCTCTCGGCCGGGCGGGCTGCCCGCGACCGCGCCCCGCTTCCCGCCTCGGGACGATCCGGTCCGTCGGGCCATCGTGATGTCCTCTCCCTCGCGGCGCGCCGTGTCCCTCTCGACACGGTCCCTCTCGACACGTCGTGCCTGCCCTGCCTGCGCTCGGCCCCGACTGACCTGGGACGGCTGTTCGGCTACCGTGGTCGATCTCCCCAACGACCGAACGATGATCGGCATCTCGCCGTCGCCGACTGTACCGCCGGCAGTATTGAAGGTCCGACCAATATTACTTTTGGTGATCGGGCGATATGGCATGCCTCCGAGGACGCCCGGTGGAGCCACCGCCGCCGGCGAGCTGAGGAGGCCGGCACCGTAAACGGGCTGTCCGCGGGGAACGGGGCCCGGACGGGGTCCGGCCTGAAGACCGCCATCAGCCGTCCGCCTCGCAGACGGTGGGGGCGGTCTCGTCGAGCGGCACCGCGGATGTCTGCTGCGGTAGCGGTGGTGGGGTGCCGCCGAAGGCTGGGCATCGAGCCTGATGGTCGCACCAGGAACACAGTCTGTTCGGGGTGGCGCGCCAGTCCCCGGTGCGGTGCGCGCGGTCGATCGCCGCCCACAGGGCCTCGATCCGTCGCTCGGCGGCCCGCAGGTCGGCCTCGTCGGGGGTGGCCCGCAGCCAGGTGCGGTCACCGAGGTAGTACAGCCGCAGCTCGCGCGGGACCACCCCACGGATCCGCCAGAGCAGCAGGGCGTAGAACTTCATCTGGAACATCGCCGAGCTCTCGAACGCCGGGCCGGGCGAGCGGCCGGTCTTGTAGTCGACCACCCGCAGGGCGGGTCCCTGCGCCGTGGTCGCCTCGTCAAGCCGGTCCAGGTAGCCCCGCAGCCGCAGGCCGGAGTCGAGCACGTGCTCGACGTACAGCTCGCGGGCCACCGGCGCCAGCCGTGACGGATCCTCCAGCGCGAAGTATCCGGCGAGCAGTTCGCGGGCCGACTCCAACCACGCCGCCAGTTCGTCGCGGCCACCGAACAGCGCCTCGACCGCCGGCTCGCGGGCGCGCACCGTATCCCAGGCCGGCTCGACCAGCTCCCGCGCGGCCTGCAGGGTACGCCGGGACGCCGGGAGATCGAACAGCTTCTCCAGGACCGCGTGCACCACGGTCCCGCGGGTCGCGGCCTCGCTCGGCGGCTCGGGGAGCCGGTCGACGACCCGGAACCGGTAGCGCAACGGACAGTTGACGAAGTCCGCCGCCCGCGACGGTGACAGCGAACCGATCAACGGCCGGGGTGCGGCCGACGCCACCGATCCCGGGATGGCAGGAGAGCGCTGCGTCGAGGTCATGTCCTGGACCCTAGATCCCCCTACCGACATCTTCGCCACTCGGTCCCGGACGACGGGTCGGGGTATGGTCCGTAGCATCGGATCCATGGCGGATCAGCACGGCGGCGCGGGTTCGGGCGGCGCGGGTTCGAGCGCCCACGGCGGCGCGGGCCCGGCGGGGCAGGCTCCGAGTGAGCGACCCCCCGGCGTGCCGGTCGGGCGGATCCGCGGTGTTCCCATCGTCATCTCGCCGTTCGCCCTCGTCTTCGCCGTCCTCGTCGCCTACCTGCTCTCCGGCTCGATCCGCGACCGGCTGCCGCTGGCGTCCGACGGGCGGATCCTCGCGCTCTCCTCGTTGATCTCTATCGGCTTCCTGGCCTCCCTGCTCGCCCACGAGATCGGTCACGCTCTGACGGCGCTGGCGTTCGGTCACACCGTGCGGTCCGTGACCCTGCACGGCTTCGCCGGGTTCACCGAGTTCGAGCCGGAGCCCCGCAGCGCCGGCCGCGAGTTCCTGATCGCCTTCGTCGGCCCGGCGGTCAACGGGGTGCTGGCCGCCGGCTGTCACCTCGGCCTGCTTGGCCTCGACGACACCAGCGACGCCGCCGCGGTCCTGCACGATCTCGGACTCATCAACGCCGCGTTGTTCCTCTTCAACCTGGCACCGGGCCTCCCGCTGGACGGTGGACGGGTGGTCGTCGCCGCGGTGTGGGGTCTGACGCGCGACAAGCTGCGGGGGCTGCGGGCCGGTGCCTACGGCGGGTTCGTCGTCGCCGCCGGCCTGGTCGTCTGGGGTGCGTCGACCTCCGGCGGCATCGGCATGGTGTACACCTATGCTCTGGCGGGCTTCCTCGCGTTCGCGGCCTACCAGTCGCTGCGCGCCGCGCAGGTGCGGGAGCGGCTGCCCGGCCTGTGCGCCGGTCGTCTTGCGCGCCGGACGCTGCCCGTCGAGGGTGCCGTTCCGCTGGCGGAGGCGCTGCGGCGAGCTCAGGAGGTCGGCGCCACCGCCGTCGCGGTGATCGACCGTGACGGCAGCCCCCTGAAGATTATGAATGGCTCCGCGGTCGACGCGCTGCCGGAGCATCGGAGACCCTGGATGACCGTGGATGAAGTGAGTCGGGTGATCTCGCCCGGCATGGTCCTCGACGCCGATCTGGAAGGCGAGGCCCTGCTGGCGGCCGTGCAGCGGGTGCCGGCGTCGGAGTACCTCGTCAAGCAGGCGGGCCGCCCGGTCGGCGTGCTCGCGATGGTGGATCTCGTCGCCCGTATCGATCCGGCCGCCGCCGCCCGCATGGTGGCGTCCCGGTGAGCGCCCCGCCCGACGAGTCGGTGTCCCCGGGGCAGGTGCCGTCCCTGGCCGGCGGTTACGCTCCGCCTCCGACCGGCTCCGCTCATCGCCGAGGCCTGTTCACCAAGGGTGACCGGGTGCAGCTGACTGATCCCAAGGGGCGCCGGCACACCGTCGTCCTCGAACCGGGCAGGCAGTTTCACACCCACCGGGGAGCCGTCGAGCACGACGCCCTGCTCGGCAGGCCGGAGGGGATCGTCGTCACCAGCACGGGTGGTACCGACTACCTGGCGCTGCGCCCGCTGCTCGTCGACTTCGTGCTGTCCATGCCGCGCGGGGCGACCGTGGTGTACCCCAAGGACGCGGCGCAGATCGTCACCTACGCGGACATCTTCCCGGGCGCCCGGGTGCTGGAGGCCGGCGTCGGGTCCGGGGCGCTGTCGTGCTCGCTGCTGCGTGCCATCGGCGACTGCGGGCGTCTGGTCTCCTACGAGCGGCGCGCGGACTTCGCCGAGATTGCCCGGCGCAACATCGAGGCGTTCTTCGGCGGCCCGCATCCCGCCCACACCGTGCTGGTCGGGGAGCTGGCCGAGACGACCGAGCGTGACGTCGACCGGGCCGTCCTCGACATGCTCGCGCCCTGGGAGGTCGTTGACGCCGTCAGCGCGGCGCTGGTGCCCGGCGGGGTGGTCTGTGCCTACGTCGCTACCACCACCCAGCTTTCCCGGATCGTCGAGACGCTACGGGCACACGGCACGTTCACGGAGCCTGCGGCGTGGGAGTCGATGATGCGGGACTGGCACGTCGAGGGTCTGGCCGTGCGGCCTGGCCACCGCATGGTCGGCCACACCGGTTTCCTGGTAACCGCGCGGCGCCTCGCCGAGGGGGTCGCTCCTCTGGTGCGCCGCCGCCGGCCGGCGAAGGGCGCGCCGATCGGGATCGCCCCTGCCCCCGGG
>NZ_CDWWXA010000023.1:0-17932 GCF_977971845.1 Frankia sp. CeCAU1
CTGCCGAGCGAGTACGAGGACCCGAGGATCCAGCACGCCCGCGCGAGGTTCAGCACCGACGAGTGGACGGTCCTGCGCGCCTACCACCTCGACGGCGCGGAGACCTGGAGCGACGCCTCCCTCAATGCCGGGCACCCGCCCGCCTTCGGGGAGCGCGTACGCCGCAAGATCCCCCGGGTCGGCGCGGAAGTCGAACGGCGTCGCGGGAGGTCAGCCGCGCGCAGGTTGTACCACCAGTGCCGGCCGACACCGGTGTTCGGCGCTCCTCGCAGCGCACCGGCGGTGTAGCCCTTGCTGGGGTTGACGACTCCGACGGGGACAAGGTCGCGGGCCTGCGCCCCAGGAAAGGCGAGATCGCTGTCGTTGCTGATCACGACGGCGGCGGTGATCCGCTTGTGCAGCAGGTCGAGCAGGAGGTGGGAGGCGACATTGACGTCGGATCCCTTCTCCTCCCGCTGAGCGACCGAGACCAGGAAGGACGTTCCTCCTGACCGCCGGCGTCGAACCTCGGACCGTGATGGAGTTCTTCGGGCACACAACATCATGGATGACGATGGAGCGCTACGGCCACGCGCTCCCCGAACATCTGCACGCCGCCGCCGAGGCCATGGACGCCTTCCTCCGCGGGACGGCTGTGGATAACCCGGGCGGAGAGCACCGCCAAAGCCGTTCGGCTACACGGTTGGTTACATAACGAACAACCCAGCCCCCGCCAGGTCGGGCGAAGCCCGACACTCGGGGGTCCGGGGGTCGCCCCCGGGCAGGCATAACGGCCGATGGCGCAGCCGATCAAAGATCGGCAAGCAGCCGAAGCCTGCGCGTGGAGACGAGGGGACTCGAACCCCTAACCCCTGCCTTGCAAAGGCAGTGCTCTGCCAATTGAGCTACGCCCCCGAGGGACGCGCTCCGGCCGGGACGGAACCACCCGACGATGACCACCGCGGCGAAGCGCTTCACAAGCGTACGGCATGACGGTCTCCTCGGACGTTGGTCCGGCACGGGAACCACCCGGGAACCATGGGGGACACCGATGCCCGGGTTGATCCGGTCTTCCGGCGATCACAGTGCCCGCCTACGACCATCGTGCCCCGCGGGAGCCCTGTGGATAACCGGGCCGCAGCTCCCCCAATCGCCACCCTGTGGATAACCGGCCCGCCGACGCCGACGCCGCCGTCGGCGATGGCTACGGCTACGGCTACGGCCGTGCCGGCACCGGCCGCGAGGCCCGTCGGTCAGGACCGGCGCAGGGTCGGATCGATGAAGGCCAGCCGCTCCCGCACCTTGACCGCGAGATCCCGGAAGTCGGAGTAGCAGCGCCGCACCGCGCTCTGCGTACCGCCGAGCGCGCCGTCTCCGGCCCGCAGCTCGAACATCGGCTTACGGGCGTCGTGCGCCAGCGGGATCAGGTTCGCGTAGTGCCCCAGGGTGGCGATCTCGAAGGAACGGTCATGCGGTCCGGGGTTCCCGCTGGTGAGCACCGAGGTCGCGAACACCTCGGGAATCCGGTCGAGCCACCGGTCGTGCGCCTTCGCCGGCCGGTCGGTCCGCGTCGGCGGCTGCATCACGATGTACCCGATCGGCATCATCAGCCCGCGCGGAGCCGAGATACGCTCGGGAATCTTCGGCAGCACCATGCCCTGCCAGGTGGAACGCCACTCCCGCAGTGTGGGGCCGAGGTTGCGCAGCCCTCGCAGCGAGAACAGGTCCGCCGTCAGTGGCATGAGCACGGTGTCGGCGGACAGCAGCGCGGCCCGGTTGATGGCCCCCAGATTGGGCCCCACGTCGATGAGCACGATCTCGGCGCCGACCGAGCGGGCACCATGGTCGATGACCCGGTGCAAAGCCGTCGTCGTACGCAGCGCCGCGATGTCCTTGCCGAGGAAGCTGTTCGGCCAGGCGGCCGACAGCCGGTCCTCGAAGACGCTCAGCTCGACGTCGCCGGGCAGCAGCCACAGACCGTCCTCGATCGTCACCGGATCGAAGAGCGTGACGTCCCCGACCCCCTCCATGATTGGCCCGATCGCCGTCGCCATCGTCCCCGTACCGGGGACGATCCGAACCGGGCGCACGTCGAGGTCGATGATGGACTTCGGCGCGGACGACGCGGTGACCGCCGGCTCCTCCCACAGCTGGGTCAGCTCGTCCTCGTCGAGGAACTGGGCGGTCAGGTTCGCCTGCGGATCGAGATCGACCGCGAGCACCCGGTGACCCATGCGCTGCAGCATGTGCGCCAGGTGGTAGGCGAGGGTCGTCTTACCGACGCCGCCCTTGTTGTTGAACAAGGCCATCGTGATCATGAAAAGCCCCGGCCGCGGTCCCCGCGTCGCCCGCGCGCCGCCTCACCCCAGTCGTCCCTGTTGTCCAACACGGCAGACATTGTCGCGCTAGCCGGAAACCTCAGAAGAAGCCCGCCCCGTCGCGGGTCCTGCCGGCCCCCGGCCCGGGACACCGAGCGGCCGGCCGGTCAGTCCGAGAAAGCGCCGGTCAGGCCCAGGGGGCGAGGGTGGGCCAGTCCGGCCGGCCCGGGTCCCGGCCGGCGAGCCAGCGCAGCGTCGGCCTGGTAGGCGCGTCGACGACCACGCGCCGCTGCCCGCGACCGACGGCGGTCGACGGCCGGTCCCCCGGCGCCAGCACGACGGTGATCTCCGGGGGTACTCGGGCCGGCAGCCCGCGCAGGGTCCACTCCCATTCGGCCTGGACGTAGGCCGGGCCCAGGTCCGCCCAGCCGGGACCGCCGAGATCGGCAAGATCGAGGTCGACGAGGTGTATCTCGGTCTCCCGCCAGCGGAGGAAGACCAGATCGGCAAGGGTCATCAGGCCATAGGTGGCGGTGTGCCCGAGACCCGTGCGCCAGACGTCGACCTGCACGCCGTCCCAGGCCCGCTCCAGCCGGGTCACCGCGGCCACCAGGTCGTCGCGGACGTGCGCGGCGGGCAGATCGCGACCGGCGGCGATGCCGTCCTCCCGCTGCCGCGCGCCCCCGGGGTACTGGGCCCGGATCCCACCGGCCCGGGCGGCTTCGACCATGCCGGTGTGACCGTCCGCGTTGCGGGCCAGGTGAGTGAGCAGGTGACCGACCGTCCAGCCCGGCAGGCCCGACGGACGGCGCACGACGACGTCGTCGGGCCTGCCGGCCACCTCCAGCAGACGCCGATGGGCCGCCGCGCATCCGGCGAGCCGATCGTGCGGAACCACCGAGGGGAGGTAGGAGGGACCGGACGGCGGCGACGTGTCGATGCTCGACTCCTGGGCGATGCTCACGCCCGCCCCGGGGCCGGCATCGGCTCCCGCGCCGGGAACGAGGGCGTCGGACGGTCGAGACGAGGTCGGGGTGGTCATGGTTCTACGGTGCCTCCCCACGCCACCACACGCCAGGTCAAGCCTCCTGCCAGCGTCTTTACCCGCAGATTCCTTATAGTCGGCACACTCCACGCTCAAGATCCAGGTCGCGCCCGACGCTCCCTCGATGGCCGACGTAACGCGGTGGAAACAGCTCCGAGCGAAAATACCCCGAGGAAGATACGGAAAGTATGCACACGGATACCCGACGGAAGGATGAGCGGATGTTCACGACTCCTCGCTTCCTGCAGGGCATTGTCCCCTTCGAGGGCAAAGGTCTGGATGTTCCGATTTCGCTTGGCTCGTCGTTCAGCTACGTCGTCCCAGCCGGCATCACCGCCCAGCCGCTCTACTTTCGGGGCGGTAACTCGACGGACGAGCTGATCTGCCCGATCCTCCTGCGGAACGGGATTCCCATGCGCTTCTTCCCGATCGGAGCGCGGGGTTCAATCCACGTGCCGCTGCGCGTCGTCGAGGATTTGGTACCGGAGACGCACATCGAGCTGCACCTCGCCGCCCCGGCCGGGCTGGTCGGCACCCTGGTCGTCGACGTGGGCCTAGTCGAGCTCTGAGGCCCTGAGCTGGAAGCTTTGACGGGCTGACACCTCGGGCCACCTCGGGCCGGGGTGGCAGCCCGGCCTTGCCGCGGACCTCAGCGCCCGCCGGCCGGGGCGCCCGCCGCGGAGGTCGCCTCCCGCCAGAGGTCGATCTCCTCCTTGCCCCTGCCGCGGCGCCGGACGGCGGTCAGCGCGGCTCCGGCGCTCGCCAGTAGAGCCAGCACGGTCACCTTGCGAACCATCTCGTCTCCTTCGTAGGCCACCTTCACCCAACGGTATCCCGCCCGCCGGCACCGTGGCCGGACCGGGTCGCATCGTCCTGATCAACGTCACTGCGAGCCGATCAACGCCGCAGCAGGCCACGCAGCCGGGATCGGGCCGGCCAGGACGGCGGGGGTCCCGACACCGCACAGGCCGGGAACACCCGCCCGGCCACGTCGACCAGCATCGCCACGTCGATGGGCCGAAGCACGACCCCGGCGGAGAGCACGTAGTCGGCCACCCCGGTGGTGGGCAGCAACAGCACGCCCTCGACGAGGGCCAAGCCGGCGGGAAGATCCGCGCGGGCGAAGGCTACGACCGGCTGGACCTCCAGCTGCCAGCCCGCCGGCAGTTCCGCGAGGAGCTGCGCGGTGGCCTCCTCGCCCATCCACGCGACCAGCCCCAGCATCGCCCGCAATGGAACCTTGCCGGCCCAGACCCCGGCGGTGTTCTGGCGGATCGGTCCCGGATGGGCGTCAGTCTCGATCACCCAGGCCCCGGATGGCCCGATGACGAGATGGTCGATATTGCCGGCCGAGTCGGCCAGCGCACGGTCGTGCAGGACAGTGTAGCCGGCCCGGGCCAGACGGTCCAACGCCCGTGCGGTGCTGCGTTCGGCCTCCGCGTCCTCGCGCCAGGCCTCGATCTCCGGCGGGGACCGGAGAAACCGGGTCGCCGCGACGAGGACCACCACGACGGCCGAGATGATCGCAAGCTGCACGGCCACGAGCGCGGGCAGCCCGACCAGGAGGATGACCACGGCGACGACGAGGGTGACGGCACCCGCCGTGGCCCCGGCGACGGCCATCGCCCGCCGTTTATGATCGCTGCGCTCGGCGACGTAGAGCTGCTTGCGCCGCAGGTACTCGGCCATGGCCGAACGTCCCGCTGACTGCCGATCGGACACGTCCGCGGTCACCACCTCCCGGCGCCGTCACGACGCCGTTGCGCTCGGCGTTGTCTCCGGGTCCGGAACCGGCTCCGCTGTCAGTCAATCACGGCGCGCTGCCGACTCCCGGTCCGTCCCGGTCACCATTCCATCGAATACACAACAGCGACAGGGTCAAAGGCGTGGAATATGCGAGGGAGAAGCACGTTGAAAACACATCTATACCACCCATCGGCGAGACGGCCGAGGCGACACCGGGTACGGCGGCCGGGTAGGGGGCCGGCGGCGCAGGGGAGAACCCACCGGAGGCCGCCGTCGGGCGCGGTGTCGAACAGTTGCAGTGCCGGAGAGGAGCCACAGGATGCCACGCCACGTGACACCCGAGGGGATCCGGAATGACGAGCCGCAGCCACCACACCATCACTCACAGCCACAGCGGCGGGCGATCGACACCGACCAGGTATGGGCCTTCGCGGCCGGCTGCGTCACGCCGGTCCACGGGACAGGCGATGAGGCGGCCTACGGGAACGACCGCGGGAACGACCGCAAGGACACCCGGGGGAACGGCGGCCCGACGGTACCGGGAAGATGCGTCGGCATCGAGACGGAGTGGCTGATCGTCGACACGCAGGCAGTCCACTGTCTGATCCCGCCGGCCCGCACGCTGGCGTCCCTCGCCCGGATTCCCGGGACCACCCCGGGTCCCGGCGGGCCGGTCCTGCCCGGGGGCAGCCGCATCACCTTCGAGCCCGGCGGCCAGCTGGAGCTGTCCGGGCCGCCGGCCGAGCTCACCGCGGCCGTGCGGGCGAGCTCCGCCGATCTGAACCTGGTCCGCTCCGCCCTGGCGGTCGACGGCCTGGCCCTCGTCGGCATGGGGGTCGATCCCCTGCGCGTCGGGATGCGGCAGACCAGCGCGTCCCGGTACGCGGCGATGGAGGAGCATTTCCGGACCGGGGGCGGGGCGTCCGGCACGGTGATGATGTACTCGACCGCCTCCGTCCAGGTCAACCTGGACCTCGGCGGCTCGCCTGCCGAAGCGGCGCGGCGGTTCCAACTCGTCCACGCTCTCGGCCCGGTCCTCACCGCCCTGTTCGCCGCCTCACCCGCGTACGCCGGCCGCCGGACCGGATGGCGGTCGACCCGCCAGGCGGTGTGGGACGGCATCGACGCGAGCCGAACCCGGCCCGTCGCGGCCGCTCTCACGGCCCCGGGGTCCGGCGACACCGAGCCCGATCTCGTCGACCTGTGGGCGCGGTACCTGCTCGACGCCAAGCTGATGATGGTCGAGAATCCCGCCGGAGCCGGCAACCCCGAAGACGATCATCATTTCATCCCGGTCCGGGACGACTCAACCTTCGGGGACTGGCTCGCCGGCCGCGGCCCGGTCACCCGTCCCCCGACCCGCGAGGATCTCTCCTACCATGCGACCACGGTGTTCCCCCCGGTCCGACCGCGTGGCTGGTGGGAACTGCGCTACCTCGACGCGCAGCCGGGTGACGGCTGGCAGGCTGCCGTCGCGATGCCGACGGTACTGCTTGACGACCCGGTCGCCGCGGACGGAGCGTTCGAGGCGTGCCTGGCCGTCGCGCATCGCTGGCCGGCCGCGGCGATGCTCGGCATGGCCGACGAGCCCCTGCGACGCGCGGCGGTGCGCTGCGTCGACCTGGCCGTGAGCGCCCTGCGCCGCGGCGGCGCGACCGATCTCGCCGAGACGGTCGAGTCGTTCGCCGGACGCTACCTCGACCGCGGCCGATGTCCGGCCGACGAACTGACCGAACGACTTCTCGCGATCGGCCCGGCCGGTCTGCTGCGTGAGGAGGCCCACCGGTGCGTCTCACTCGTCTGACCCGGTCCCCGGCATCCCTGGCATCCCCAGCCGCCCAGGCCGACCGGGAGACCGCCGCCGACCAGGAGACCGCCGCCGACCAGGATACGAAGCCGATCACCGCCGACACCGTCGCCGACGCCCTGCGGACCGCACGCCAGCGTTCACTCACGTACACCGACATCGCCGCGGAGGATCTCCTCCGCCAGCACTCGCCGCTGATGTCCCCGCTGGTCTGGGACCTCGCCCACGTCGGCAACTACGAGGATCTCTGGCTGGTGCGCGCGCTGGCCGGCGGCACCGGGACGCGGCCGGGGCTCGACGACATCTACGACGCGTTCCGGCACAGCCGCGCGAGCCGCAGCCGGCTGGCCCTGCTCGGCCCCGCCGAGACCAGGGCGTACCTGCACGAGGTCCGCGGCCGCACTCTCGACCTCCTCGACCGGTTCGGACCCGACCGGTTCGGACCGATGGCTGGCGCAGGCGCGGAAACCACTGCCGTACCGGAGCGGGAACGGCTGCTCGCCGACGGCTTCGTCTACGGCATGGTCGTGCAGCACGAGCACATGCACGACGAGACAATGCTCGCCACGCACCAGCTCCGCCAGGGACCGCCGGTACTTGCTCCCGGCGCGGCGCCACCGCCCGGCCGCCGGGTGCCGCGGCCGGAGGTCCTCGTGCCGGGCGGCGAGTTCACCCTCGGCACCAGTATCCATCCCTGGGCCTTCGACAACGAGGGTCCCGCCCACCGCGTCCACCTCCCCGCGTTCTGGATCGACACCCTCCCCGTCTCCAACCGGGCGCAGGTCGCCTTCATCGACGCCGGCGGATACGACGACGAGCGGCTCTGGTCGGCGGCGGGATGGGAATGGCGCCAGACGGAGGGCCTGAGCGCGCCCGCGTTCTGGTGGCGCGAGGGCGGCACCTGGCTGCGCCGCCGGTTCGGCCGGGTCGAGCCGGTTCCCCTCGACGAGCCGGTCCAGCACGTGTGCTGGTACGAGGCCGAGGCGCATGCCCGCTGGGCCGGCAGGCGGCTGCCGACCGAGGCCGAGTGGGAGAAGGCCGCCGCCTACGACCCGGTCACCGGACGTTCACGGCGGTATCCGTGGGGAGACACCGATCCGACTCCGGAGCGTGCCAATCTGGGCAACTGGACGAGCGGCCCGGCCCCGCTGGGGGCCTATCCCGCGGGCGCGAGTCCCTGCGGAGCCGAACAGATGATCGGGGACGTCTGGGAATGGACGGCGAGCGGGTTCACGCCGTACCCGGGCTTCGCGTCTTATCCCTACCGGGAGTACAGCGAGGTCTTCTTCCCGAAGGCCGGGCGGGAGTCGTCCTTCCGCGTCCTGCGCGGGGGCAGCTGGGCGACGGACGCCGTCGCCGTCCGCGCCACGTTCCGGAACTGGGATTACCCGATCCGCCGGCAGATCTTCGCCGGATTCCGGCTGGCCCGCGACGCCGGGTGACGAACGAGCACGCGTGCGAAGGAGACCTCGGTGTGCCGGCACCTCGCCTGGATCGGAACGCCACGGACCCTGGCGGGGCTGACCCTGGAGCGTCCGTACAGCCTGCTGCGCCAGTCGTGGTCGCCGAGGCGGATGCGCCACGGCACGGTGAACGCCGACGGGTTCGGAGTCGGCTGGTACGCCCCGGCGCTGCGGGCGGCGCCGGCCCGGTTCCGCCGGGCCGTGCCGATGTGGACGGACGCCTCGTACGCCTCGATCGCCGGCGCGGTCGCCTCCGGCTGCGTGCTGGCTGCCGTGCGTAGCGCCACCGTCGGCATGCCGATCGAAGAGAGCGCGACGGCTCCCTTCACCGACGGCCACCGGCTGCTCAGCCACAACGGCCGGGTCGACCCGGTGGCCGTCCGGCGGATGCTGCGCGACCGGCCCGACGCTCCGGTCCCGGACTCGACGTGCGACTCCGCGCTGCTCGCCTCGCTGGTGTGGGAGCACGCCGGGAAGCGTCCGCTCGCCGAGGCGGTCGCCGAGGTCGTGCTGTCGCTGGACGCGACGGGTTCGGGCGAGCGGGCCCGGCTGAACCTGCTGGTGGTGGATGGAACCCAGATCGTGGCGACCGCCTGGCGGGACAGCCTGTCATACCGGAGGGAGAAGGATGGAATCCTGGTCGCAAGCGAACCAGACGATGACGAACCGGGCTGGGTGGACGTTCCGGACCATCACCTCCTGGTAGCCGACACACACCAAGTCACTCTTCGTAACATGATCTCCTAGATCAGTTACCGTGGGTTGCACCACGTTGATGGAGGGTACATCCATGACACCAAGGACTCCGACAACCACCCGAGCGGATGATGCCGTCCCCGAGGGGACGGGCGCGAACGGCACGGCGGAGATCCCGTTCCCGGGCCTCTCCGTCGACCGCCACCTGCACGAGTCGGATCGCGCCGTCACGCTGGCCCGCGACGTGCTCGCCGGCCTCACCGCGAGCCCCCGCGAGCTGCCGCCGAAGTGGTTCTACGACACCACCGGCGGCATGCTGTTCGACAAGATCACCCGGTTGGCGGAGTACTACCCGACCCGGCGGGAACGGGCCATCCTGGTCAGTTACGCCGACGAGATCGCGGCTGCCTGTCCGGCCGACACCCTCGTCGAGCTGGGATCGGGAACCTCCGACAAGACCAGGCTGCTGCTCGACGCACTGCGGGCGGCCGGCAACCTCCGCCGTTTCATCCCCTTCGATGTCGACGAGGCGGCCCTGGTGCGGGCAGGTCGCGGAATCCTCACCACCTACCCGGGGCTCTCCGTGGCGGCCGTGGTCGGGGACTTCGAACGGCATCTGCACCAGTTGCCCCGAGGTGGCCATCGGCTGCTCGCCTTCCTCGGCGGCACGGTCGGCAATCTGCGCCCTGCGCAGCGGCAGAACCTCCTCCGTACGCTGCGCGAGCAGGCCGGGAGCTCCGACGCCCTGCTGCTGGGAACGGACCTCGTCAAGGACGTCGACCGCCTCGTCGCCGCGTACGACGACGGTGCCGGGGTCACCGCCGCTTTCAACCGTAATGTGCTGACGGTGATCAACCGGGAGCTCGGGGGCGACTTCGACATCCGCGGATTCGCGCATGTGGCGGTCTGGAACGCCGAGAACTCCTGGATCGAGATGCGGCTACGTTCCGTTCGGGAGCAGCGCGTCTCGATCGCGACCCTCGCCGTCACGGCCGATTTCCAACCGGGCGAGGAGATCCTCACCGAGATCAGCGCCAAGTTCACCCTGGACGGCATCGCCTCGGAGCTTGCGCTGGCGGGCTGGGCGGTGGCGCGGCAGTGGACGGATCCCGATGGGGATTTTGCCGTGACGCTCGCGACGCCGTCGTCCGCCCCCTCCGCCGTCCCGGTCTGAGCCAGGCCCGGTCCGAGCCGGGCCCGCCCGGACGCCGCCTCATCAGCCGCCGAGCAGACCGACGTCGCGCGCGGCACCGGTGGAGGCCGAGGTCGCCATCGCCGCATAGGCCCGCAGCGCCATGGACACCGGCCGTTCCCGCCCGGTGGGACGGTAGCCGCCGGCCGCCTCCAGCGCCGCGCGTCGGCTCGCCAGCTCCTCGTCGGAGACCACGAGCTCCAGCCGGCGGGCCGGGATGTCGATCTCGATGATGTCCCCGTCGCGGACCAGGGCGATCGTCCCGCCGTGGGCCGCCTCCGGGGAGACGTGACCGATCGACAGTCCGGAGCTCCCGCCGGAGAACCGGCCGTCGGTGATCAGGGCGCACTTCGGGCCGAGACCGCGGCCCTTGAGGAACGCGGTGGGGTAGAGCATCTCCTGCATCCCCGGACCGCCGCGAGGGCCCTCGTAGCGGACGATGATCACATTCCCGGCCTTGACCCGCCCGGTGAGGATGGCGTCGACCGCTTCTTCCTGGCTCTCGACCACGAGCGCCGGGCCGCGGAAGGTCCACTGGCCCTCGTCCACACCGGCCGTCTTCACGACGGCGCCCTCGACGGCCAGGTTGCCGAACAGCACCGCGAGCCCACCCTCGGCGGAGTAGGCGTGCTCGACCGAACGGATGCAACCGTCCCTGGCGTCGGTGTCGAGGGTGTCCCACCGATTGGTGGAGCTGAACGGCTCGATCGTGCGCACGCCACCCGGCGCCGCGTGGAACAGCTCGATCGCGTCCGGCGAGGGGCTCGGGCCGCGGACGTCCCAGCGGTCGAGGAACTCGCGCAGGCTCGCGGAGTGCACCGTGTGCGGGTCCGGGTCGAGCAGCCCGGCCCGGTCGAGCTCGCCGAGGATCGCGGGGATGCCGCCCGCCCGGTGGACGTCCTCCATGTAGTAACGGGTGGAGCTCGGCGCCACCTTGCACAGGCAGGGGACGGTGCGGGAGATCTGGTCGATGTCGGCGAGGGTGACGTCAACGCCGGCCTCGACGGCGGCGGCCAACAGATGCAGCACGGTGTTCGTCGAACCGCCCATTGCCACATCGACCGCGAAGGCGTTACGGAAGGCGGCGGCGGTCGCGATCGACCGGGGCAGGACCGCCTCGTCGTCCTTCTCGTAATAGCGCCGCGCCAAGTCGACCACGAGGCGCCCGGCCTCGACGAACAGCTCACGGCGGGCGGCGGCGGTGGCCAGGGTCGACCCGTTGCCGGGCAGAGACAGCCCGATCGCCTCGGTCAGGCAGTTCATCGAGTTCGCCGTGAACATGCCGGAGCAGGATCCACACGTCGGGCAGGCCGAACGCTCGATCGTCGACAGGTCGCCGTCCGAGACGTCCGGGTTGACCGCCGCCGACATCGCGGTGATGAGGTCCAGCCTGGACCGAGCCGTGCCGCCGGAGATGACCGCGTTGCCCGACTCCATCGCTCCACCGGAGACGAACACGGTCGGGATGTTCAGCCGCAGTGCCGCGAGCAACATCCCCGGGGTGATCTTGTCGCAGTTGGAGATGCAGACCAGGGCGTCGGCGCAGTGGGCGTTCACCATGTACTCGACACTGTCGGCGATGAGCTCGCGGGACGGCAGCGAGTAGAGCATCCCGCCATGCCCCATCGCGATGCCGTCGTCCACGGCAATGGTGTTGAACTCGCGCGCCACCCCACCGGCCTCGGCCACCGCCCCGGCCACCAGCGAGCCAAGGTTACGCAAGTGCACATGCCCCGGGACGAACTCGGTGAAGCTGTTAGCCACGGCGACGATCGGCTTGCCAAAGTCGTCGTCGGTCATCCCGGTCGCGCGCCACAGGGCGCGGGCGCCGGCCATGTTCCGGCCGTGGGTGGTGGTGCGGGAGCGCAGGGCGGGCATCTCGACCTCGAAGATCAATCCAGTGGCACTGCTGGCGGGGACCGCCGGCACTGACAGACGATGACACGACGGTACGCCACCGCACGGACGGGTCCAGCCTGCCGTGTCGCGCCGGCCGGGCGGCGAACGACGAGCGACGGAATCAGGCGCCAGAGACCAGGAACCGGACCAGAAATCAAGAACCCGCGATCAGGAATCAGGGTCCGCCTCGGCCGGTGGCGGGGACGGGGGCGCGCCGGGTGGTAGGCCCCCCGGTCTGGGCCCACTGGGCGGAACGGCCCAGGGGTAGCCGGCGATCCGCCGACCGGCCCCGCGACCGCCGTCCGGTGCCGCCCGATGACCCGCGGGCCCCGGCTGATGCCCCGGCTGACCGGGGCGACCGGGATCACCCGCCCCGCCCGGACCGTCTTCTCCCCCACCCGGACCGTCTTCTCCCCCGCCCGGGCGGGGCTGATCCGGCCGCGTAAGCGAATATCCGGCGGTCTCGGGATACCCGGATGGACCTCTCGCGACCGGCCCGGCCTGCGGCATGGGGGGGTACGGGTGGCCGGGCTGATGCGGATAACCCGACGGCACCGGTGGGCCGGGGTAACCCGGCTGGACCGGCTGCCCCGGCTGGACCGGGCCGCCACGTCGCCTGCTCGCCACCTGCCGCGTGCCCAGTGGCCGGTGCCGGCGCCACTGCCGCCGAACAGCCCAGAGGAGGGCCAGGGATGCGACGGCGCCGGCCGCCGGCGCGACGTCGTGGCCGGCGTCCAGCACCAGCAGGTAGAGGGCCATCAGCCCGCTGAAGACGTAGCCGGTGACGAAGAACGCGAAGGGCCGCAGGTTCAGCCGGCTCACCACGTCCGTGTTCCGGAGCAGGATCGCCGGCACCAGCCAGATGAGGAAACCGAAGAAGAGCGCCGTAAGCGGCGCGAAAAACAGGTACCCGAGGAACGCTGCCATGATCAGAGGTCCGGCGGTCGTCGAGGTCAGGCCGGGCCGGGAGCGGGGACGTCTGCGCTGTGCGCCACCGTCGGGGTGCCGTCGAAGTACGGGCCGAGGGCGGCACGCCAGCGGACAAACCGCTCCGACTCCCGGAAGTTCGTCAGATGGGCGTCCAGGCTGTCCCACTCGACGAGCAGCACGAAACTCGACGGTGACTCGACCCCGCGGGTCATCCGCGCGGAATGACAGCCCGGCGTGCCGACGAGCTCCGCACGCACCCCGTGATACGCGGCGACGAAATCCTCCTCGCTGCCCGGTTTGATGTCGAACCGGGCAACTTCGAGGACCGCTCCGGCGGGCCGCCCGCCGTCCCGCCTCTCACTCGCCATGGATGATCCTGAAACTCATACCGCCCAGTCTGGCAGCATCGGGAGATCTGCGGTCCGCCAACATGAACCATGACCACGCCAAACACACCCGGGCGCCCACCCGGCCCGCCGCCGGGCCGCTGGCGCTCTCCACCCGTGGGCCTCGTCCCGCTCCCGGGCCGAGAATTCAGTTCGCCATGTCGACGAACCGTGAGTAATGACCCTGGAAGGCGACGGTGACGGTGCCAGTTGGCCCGTTGCGGTGCTTGGCGATGATGAGGTCCGCCTCGCCGGCGCGCGCCGACTCCTTCTCGACCGTGTCCTCCCGGTACAGCAGGATCACCGCGTCGGCGTCCTGCTCCAGGCTTCCGGACTCGCGCAGGTCGGAGACCTGGGGACGCTTATCGGCCCGCTGCTCGGAGGCGCGGTTGAGCTGGGAGATGGCGACCACCGGAACGTCGAGCTCCTTGGCGAGCAGCTTCAGCGACCGCGAGATCTCGCTGACCTCCTGCTGACGGTTCTCCACCTTCTTGGGCGACGACATCAGCTGCAGGTAGTCGAGGATCACCAGACGCAGCTCGTTGCGCTGCTTCAACCGCCGGGCCTTCGCCCGGACCTCCATCATCGTCAGGTGCGGGCTGTCGTCGATGAACAGCGGGGCCTCCGCGACCTCGCCTATCCGGCGGGCCAGGCGACCCCAGTCGTCGTCGGTGAGCCGGCCCGTGCGGATGTTCTGCAGGGACACCCGCGCCTCGGCGGACAACAGCCGCATGGTGATCTCCATGCGGCTCATCTCCAGCGAAAAGATGACCGACGCCATCCCGTTCTTGATCGACGCCGCCCGGGCGAAGTCCAGGCCGAGGGTCGACTTGCCCACGGCAGGCCTGGCCGCGACGATCCACAGCTGGCCGCCGTGCAGGCCGTTGGTCAGCTCGTCGAGGTCGACGAAACCGGTGGGCACCCCGGTCAGCGAACCGTCGTGCCCCTGGATGGACTCGATCTCCTCCAACGCCGGGTTGAGCAGCTCCCCCAGCGGCAGGTAGTCCTCGTTCGCCCGGCGCTCGGTCACCTCGTACACGGCCGCCTGGGCGCGGTCGACGACGTCGCTGACGTCCGGAGCCGCGCCGTAGGCGAGCTGCACGATGCGGGTGCCGGCCTCCGCGAGGCGGCGCAGGATCGCCTTCTCCGCGACGATACGGGCGTAGTACCCAGCGTTGGCCGCGGTGGGCACGCTCGAGATGAGGGTGTGCATGTAGGCCGGACCGCCCACCCGTTCGAGCAGATCGCGACGGCTGAGCTCGGCGGCGACGCTGATGACGTCCGCAGGCTCCCCCCGGCCGTAGAGATCGCCGATGACCTCGTACACGAGGCCGTGCGCGGGACGGTAGAAGTCACCCGTCCGCAGGACCTCGACAACGTCGGCGATGGCGTCTTTCGACAGCAGCATGCCGCCGAGCACACTCTGCTCAGCGGGCAGGTCGTGCGGGGGAGTCCGGTCGAACTCTGCGCTCCCACCGGAACCACGCGAGATCTCGGTGACGCTCACGACGCACCCTCCCGGGACTCTCGTAGACCCGCATTCGAACGAATGTTCGTACAGATCGGAACCGCTGTCAACGAACCGCTCCGCCCCCGACCGGCCGGGGCTCCCAGCAGGGACCGAACGGGCTGCGCCCGGTGAGCCTCTCGCCGGGCGCCGCCCGCGTCACCGAAGGAGACCTGGCCCGATCAGGCTAGAAGTACCTTCCTCGGCCTGGAGGGTCCGACCTTACGGACCGGCGGGTACACCCACCAAAAAGTTATCCACAGGCCCTTGTGGAAAAGCTGTGGGTAACCGGCCGAAACCTGGGGAGGACATCGGGACGGAAACCGGAGACCTGTGGACACCCGAGACCACAACCTCGACGAAACCTAGCTGGCAGGCGCCTGCATCCCGAGTGCCCTGTGGATGAGAAAAAGTTTCGGATCTGGTCGTCGCCCCTTGCCCCACGCACAACGGGCTCCCCTGGCCGACCACCTGAGACGGTCGGCCAGGGGAGCCCGTACAGCGAGCGCGGCGGTACAGCGGGAGAAACGGCGGATGCCACCCCGTCAGACCCGCCACCCCGTCAGACCCGCCTGACCTCGGGCCCATCCGGCCGCGATCAGGCCCGCCCTGCCCTGGTCAGGCCTGCGTGACCTGGAGCTTCACGGTCGCGGTCACCTCGGGATGCAGATGCACGGCGACGGTGTAGGCGCCCAGGGACTTGATCGGCGTGGTGAGCTCGACGCGGCGCCGGTCGAGCTCGGGGCCACCCGCGGCGGTCACCGCCTCCACCACATCGGCCGCCGTCACGGAACCGAACAGGCGGCCTTCCTTGCCCGCCCGGCTGGTCAGCTCGACCTTGAGGCCACCGAGCTGACCGGCGATCTCCTGAGCGTGCCCGAGATCACGAACCGCGCGGGCCGACCGGGCCCGCTTGATCTGCTCGACCTGACGCTCCGCGCCCTTGGTCGCGAGGATCGCGTACCGGCGGGGCACGAGGTAGTTACGCCCGTACCCGTTCGCGACCTCCACAATGTCACCCGGGCTGCCGAGACCGGGGACCTCCTGGGTCAGGATGAGCTTCATTGCCACCCCTTACCGGGCCGAGGCGGTGTAGGGCAGCAGCGCCATCTCGCGGCTGTTCTTCACCGCCGTCGCCACGTCGCGCTGGTGCTGGCTGCAGTTACCGCTCACCCGACGGGCCCGGATTTTACCCCGGTCGGAGATGTACTTGCGCAGCAGCGAAGTGTCCTTGAAGTCGATGTAGTCGACCTTGTCCTTGCAGAAAACGCAAACCTTCTTCTTGGGCTTGCGCACGGCCGCCTTGGCCATGGGTGTGCTCCTACCTCGTTGTGTCGTTCGCGAGGACGACGACCGGCCGCTCAAAACGGTGGCTCGTCGGAGTAGCCGCCGGCCGGTTGCGACCAGGGGTCATCGATGGGTGCTCCACCACTACCGCCGCCGTAGCCGCCGCCGGCCGGAACGCCCGCGGGAACACCGGCAGGTGCGCCGGGGGGTGCGCCGGGGGGCGCGCCGGCAGGCGCGCCGTAGCCGCCTCCGCCACCGCCACCGTAACCGCCGCCGCCCCCGTAACCGCCGCCACCACCGCCACCGCCACGCGCGGCCTTGACGACCTTGGCGGTGGCGTAGCGCAGGCTCGGACCGATCTCGTCGACGTCGAGCTCGATCACGGTGCGCTTCTCACCCTCGCGGGTCTCGAACGACCGCTGCTTGAGGCGGCCGGTGACGATGACCCGAGCGCCCTTCTGCAGCGATTCGGCGACGTGCTCCGCCGCCTGGCGCCAGATGGAGCAGCGCAGGAACAGCGCCTCGCCGTCCTTCCACTCGTTGGTCTGGCGGTCGAGGGTGCGCGGCGTGGATGCGACGGTGAAGCTGGCGACCGCGGCACCGTTCGGGGTAAACCTCAGTTCGGGGTCGTTGGCTAGGTTGCCGACGACGGTGATGACGGTTTCACCGGCCATGGGCACTCTCCCGGAGATCGGCGGCCCACGACGGCAGGGGGACTGCCGTCGCCGCGGACCGGATCATGCCGCCGCCCGGCGGCTCTGACGTGGCTTCTTCGGCTCTGGAAGCCGGATGACCTTGGTGCGGATGACCGACTCGTTGAGGACGAGCTGACGGTCGAGCTCGGCGACGACGTCGGGCTCCGCATGCAGGTCGATGACGGCGTAGATGCCTTCGTGACTCTTGGCGATCTCGTAGGCGAGCCGGCGCCGGCCCCAGACATCGACCTTCTCCACCACGCCGCCGCCCTGACGGACGACACCGAGGTACTGGTCGAGAGAGGGCGCGACAGTGCGTTCCTCGAGGTCAGCATCGAGGATCACCATGAGCTCATAATGACGTGCCAAGGCTGAACCCACCTCCTGTGGACTCTGGCGGCCACGGATCTTCCGTGGCAGGAGGGACCGCGACCGGAACCTGTGCCGTCTCGAACGTGCTCGACGCGATGGATCTGGGAGGGAACCGCCCGTCAGCACATCCGGACGATCATCAGGGCACGCGGGCCACCCGGAGCCGCGCCGACCAATCATGACGAGTGGTCGGCCTGGACCAGCGAATGGACACACGTACACCGGCGCACGGCATGTCCGGCCGAGCTTACTCGATTCCCCCGGGGGCCCTGGCGGCCCCGACCACGAGAACCACGCGAAGCCACGCCGTGAACACCCCGGCGAGGCAGACGAGGTTCACCGTGACCAGGAGGCCACGCATGTGCCGGGAGGGGGAGGGATCCGCGAGGGCGAACACGAGCACCGCGAGCGCCGCGGCGACCGCGACCACCGCGAGCATGCGGGCAGCCGGCTGCGGACCGACGCGCCCGGACCCGGAACCGCCGTGGCCGCCCGGGGAAGAGTCGTGGTCGCTCCCGGACGGGTCGCCGCCGACGTCCCCGGTGCCGGGCTCGGGCTGACCCGGCTGGACATCCTGCCTGTCCACAGCATTGCCTCCCGTAGTTCCAAA
>NZ_CDWWXA010000023.1:18303-47033 GCF_977971845.1 Frankia sp. CeCAU1
GCCGAAGGCGCCATGCGGGGAAAGGCTAGTCCACCCACTGTCCCTGCGTGAAGGCGACGACCAGGGCTGCCATGATCGGCGTACCGGTACATAGATATACCGACTGTACCCAGCTCCGCCGCGCGGCGGCTCGCGCGAGCATCAGATACAACGGAAAGGCCACTAAAATTCCACGGATTCCCGATGCATAATAATTCGTGCAGGCCATTATCGCGGTCATCACGCCGAGGAAGGTCGCCTCACCCCACCGTCTCCCGGCCAGCAGGATGATGGTCAGCAGCACCCCGACGACCACCGCGAGCAGTTCCCCGCGCCAGAACCAGACGAAGGTCGACGCACCGTTGCCATCCGTGGCCGATGCCCAGGTGGCGGTCCAGCCCGACCAGGGCCAGTCGAGGCCTCGGTGCCAGCCGTCCCGCATCGCGTCCGTGTAGGAGCCCCAGCCCCCGGTGCGAATCCTGAGATAGCCCAGGTAGGCGAGGACGGGGACGGGTGGAAGCCCCAGCGACAACGCCGGCCGGGCGAACACCGGGAGGCCGGCGGAGCGTCGGCTCGCGACGTACTGCACAGCCAACGCGACCCCGAAGGGAATACCGCTGATCCTGGCGGATGCCGCCCCGGCGCCCAGCAGGCCGGCCAACCACCAGCGGCGGCGACGTGCCGCCAGCCAGGACGCCGTCGCGAACCCCAGGAAGATGCCCTCCGAATAGGCGGCGAACAGGAACACCGCGTAGGGGAAGCAGATGAGGCTGAGGACGGCGAACCGCGCTGCGGGCTTGCCGACCTCGTCCGCGGCCAACCGCCACAGCGCGGCGACCGCGACCGCACCGGCGAGGAACGACACGACCAGACCCGCGACGATCCAGTCCGGAACGACGATATGGACGATCCGCATCGCGATCGGGAGGCCGGGAAAGTCGACTTCTGTCCGGTCCGAGTAGGCGGGGGAGAGATAACCGTACCGGGCGACCTTCGTGAACAGGCCGACATCCCACCGGTCCCAGAGCGTGCGCAGGCCGGGAGCGTTTCGCGCCGGCGCCGAGGTAAGGACCCGCGCGGCGGCGAGCGCCAGCAGGGCGACCGCGACCCGGCTCCCGAACCAGATCGGCAGCGTGGCCCGGACCGGCTCCGGCAGCCGGGCCCAGGCCGCTCGGACCATCCCCGGCCCGATCGGATCATGCACCGCCGGACCCGGCCCCGTCGGCGCTGCCGGCGGCCGGGCCTCCGGCCGGCTCGCCGGTGGCCGCCGCCGTAACCCACGCCGGCCGGCCGCCGCGTACATCGGGGGCATGGTCCAGCACCCCGCCCGCAGGGTCGTCAACGGCGTCCGGATCGCCGACGGCAGCGGAGCCGACCGCGACACTCGGATCACCCGGGTACGCCATTCCGCCGGTCCGCACGATGTCGGTATGCGGATGCAGGATCTCCCGGACGACGAATCCGGCCAGGACGAGCAGCACCAGGTCGCGCAGGGCCACCGCGCCGACGAACCATCCCCGGTCGATGCCGTGACGACCCTGCGTGTCGTTGTAGATGAAGTGCATGAATCGGGTGAACAGCACCCACGCCTCACAGACCTGCCACAGCAGGAACAGCCTCCATCGGGGCCGAGCCAGTGCCGCCAGCGGTAGCAGCCAGATCGTGTACTGGGGTGAGAAGACCTTGTTGGTCAGCAGGAAGGCGACGACGAGCAGGAACAGCACCTGCGGCAGACGGGGCCGGCGCGGTGCGAACCAGGTGAGTAACCCGATGGCGACCACCGAGACCAGCAGGGCCGCCCCAGTGATGATGTTCAACGTGGAGATGGGCAGGCCGTTGTTCCGCAAGCCCTGCAGGATCATCGGGAGGGCGACGACGATCGTCACCCAGCCGGCCGCGGCCACCGCGATGACCAGCCGGCACGCATCGGGCCGATGATGGATCGCGGCCGCGGCCACCGCGACGAGGACGACGGCAGTGAGCGCGGAGACCACCAGGTGCAGTGCTCCGAACCAGGCCGGGTCGTAGCGGCCGGCAAGCCAGGTCGCGCCGAACGCCAGCGAGTCCCAGTCGGCGCCGCGGTCGGAGTTCAGGTCGAAGAACCGGGCGATGGCGTTGCGGGCCCCGTCCGAACCACCACCGACCAGGCGGATCCAGTCACCACCTCGCCAGAAGGTCGACCAGATGCTGTCGCCGACGCGGGCGTTCTCCGCGTTGAAGTAGCCGGCGGTCAGCCATAGCGGGACGACGACCACCAGCACCGTCACCGCCGCAGCGCAGACGGTCCGGGCCAGTTCGCGCAGCCTCCCGGCCCGGAGGCAGAGAAAAGTCAACCCTAGCAGGAACAGGGCCGGATAGAGCTTCGTGAGGATGCCGAGTCCGATCAGCATCCCGGCGAGCTTCGGAGCCCGCCTGGACCAGGCAAGCAGGCCGCCCGCCGCGAACGCCACCGCGATGATGTCCCAGTTCGTCAGCAGATGCAGCACGAGGGTCGGCGCCAGCGCGAACAGAGCGGCGTCCCAGATCCGCCTCGACCCGGCCGTCAGCGCGGTGCAGCACACCGCGACCGAGGCCACGATCAGGAACAGCAGGGCGGTGAGGTCGTAGAAGACGGCCGACCGCATGTCCATCGTGTAATGGTCGAAGACGCGCTCGCCGTTCTCCTCCCGGTAGACCGCCCGCGGTCCGTTCGCGAGACCGGCCGGCCAGGCGACGAGCTGCATGGTGGCGCCGATCAACGGCGGATACTCCGTCGGGTAGTCCAGATAGGGGATCTTCCCGTCGACCAGCCCCTCCTGGCTGTACAACGCGACGATGTCGGAGTAGCACAACGCCGTGTACTGGTGCTCATGCGTCCAGTTCCGGGTGTCCCGGCAACTGATCTTCTGGGTGTAGCCGAGGACCCCGGCCACGATGACCATTGCCATCAGCACCCGCAGCGGGGTCAGCCAACCACGCCGGTCGGGCACGGCCGCGTGCTCACCCGGCGGCCCACCGATGAGCTGGCTTGCCCCCGCGACGACCGGGTCCTCCCGGGCCGGGCTGACGCGGACGGGGGACGCCGGGGACATGGCCATGCCCGTCATTCTCGCCCCATGACAGCCCATGACCAGCACTGAACTCGACCTCCCGGTCAGTTGAACGGGTCGGAGAAGATCCCCGTCTGTCGAGCCGGCCGGCCCGCCTGGCCGGCACCCTCCTGCTGACCACCGCCGTTGCCGTTGCCACTGGGGTTCAGGAGATCGCCCAGGTTGACGCCGGTATCGCCGGGCTGGCTCGATGAGGCGCTCGGCGCCGGGGTGGGTGTGGGAGTCGGCTCGGGCTCGTTATCCTGCACGAGGCCACCGAAGGCCGGCGGGTCGAACTTCGACGGCGGCACCCCCGTCAGCGCGGCGTCCATGAACGCCTTCCACACCTTGGCCGGGTAGGTACCCCCGTAGACGCCCTTCTCGGCGCCGGGAATGCCCTTCAGCACATCCTGCTCGGTGCCATTGCCCCGGAACATGTTCACGCAGGACGCGAGTTCCCTGGTGTACCCGCAGAACCAGGCCGACCGGAAGTTGGTCGACGTCCCGGTCTTGCCGGCGGCCTCCCGCCCGCCGTCCAGCCGGGCCCGCTTTCCGGTGCCACTCGAATCCGTCAACACACTCTGCAGGGCGTAAGTGGCGTCGCGGGCCACCGTGGCCGGGATGACCTGCTTCACATCGGGGGTACCCGAATAGATCACCTGCCCGTTGCCGTCGACCACCTTGTCGACGATGTGCGGTGTGGCCCGCACTCCGGCGCCGGCGAGGGTCGCGTAGACCGTGGTCATATCCACCGCGTGCACGTCGTCCTGGCCCAGCGTGATACCCGCTTCGTTGCGAAGCTGGGTGCTGGCCGGGATACCAAGGTCGCGCGCGGTCTTGATGATGTTCGAGACGCCGATGTTCTGCCCCAGCGGTACGTACACCGTGTTGATGGAGCCCGCCGTCGCCTCGATGAGGTTCTTGTATCCGAGATCGCCCGCCTCACCCTCGTCGTTGCTGACCACGTAATTCCCCGGCAGTGTGATCTTGGCGGGAGCGGCGAAGGTCGACTTGAGGTTGATGTTCTGACGCAACGCGGCGACCAGAGTGATCGTCTTGAAGGTGGAGGCGGACTGCACCTGCGCCCCTGACACGTTGTCGACGTACTGCTCGTGGCCCTGTGCGTCCTTGCCGTAGAGCGACCCGCCGTACCAGGCGAGGATCCTGCCGGTCCCGGGTTCTATCGCGGTGAGCCCGGTACGCAGATCCGGCACGGCGGCGTACGCCGGGCCCAGCACGTCGCTCACCGCCTGGAAGGCCTTGAACTGCCGCCCCTTGTCGATCGTGGTCGTGATGCGCAGTCCACCGCGGTTGATCTGATCCTCGGTGATCTTCCCGACGGTCGTAAGCTCACGTTTGACCTGATCGCGGATGTACGCGATCTGGTCGGACGAGGCGGCGGCATCCTGCGCCTTCGCGGCCACGGGTGGGGGGCTCTGCTGGGCGAGCCCCGGCGGAGCCCAGCCCTCGGCGACCATCGTCGCGACCACGTCGTGCCAGCGGTTCGCCGCCGGACCCGGGTTCTTGGCCGGGTCGAGGTAGTTGGGTGATCGGATCAGGCCCGCGATGACCGCTCCCTGGGCGGGGGTGAGTTTGGCGGCCGAGGTGTTGAAGTAGGCTTTCGCCGCCGCTTCGATACCGTAGGCGCCCCGGCCGAAGTAGATCGTATTCAGGTAGAATTCCAGGATCTGTCCCTTGGAGTACTTCTGGCCCAGCTTCACCGCGAGCACGATCTCGCGCATCTTGCGGGTGAAGGTCCGCTCCTGCGACAGGTACGCGTTCTTGGCGTACTGCTGGGTGATGGTCGAACCACCCTGCAGCTCCCCGCCGGTGACGTTCACGTAGAGCGCCCGGGCAATGCCCTTGGGAGAGATACCGGGTTCGTGATAAAAGTTCTTGTCCTCGGCCGCGAGCACCGCGTGCTGCATGTCCACGGACACTTCGGCGAGCGGCACGTCGGTGCGGTTCACGGTGCCGATCCGGGCAAGCTCCTCACCGTTGTCCTGGTGCGAGCCGGCCGGCGGTCCGTAGAAGATGATCGACGTCTGGTCCGTCTTCACCTCGGCAGGCAGCGGGACCCGGGTCGCCGCGTAGATGACGCCGATGCCGGCGGCGAACAGGAGAAGACCGGAGAAGAAGCTGGCGAAGACCAGACGGCGCAGCCAGCGCGGGCGCCGTCGCCACCACATCGGGCCGTGTCGCCCCTGGCCCGGCCGGGGGGCCTTCCCGTTGCGGCGCCCGGGTCCTCCCGCCCCGCCCGGGACACCCATCTCCGCCCGGGAGGATCGGCCTGGCCCGGCCCGCCCTGGACCGGTCCGGCGGGGCTCGATCCGGCGGGGCTCGATCCGATCCGCGCCCGGTCGCCCACCCGCCATCCGGCGGGTAGCGGCCGATCCGCTTCCCTCCCGTGCCCGGCTCCGGACGGCCATCAGCTCGGTGGCGCGGGTGAGGTCGCGCCGACCGGCCACCCGCTGAGCGGGCGTCACCTCGGTCATGCGGTCGCGGTCCGACACACCGTTGCGACGGCCATTCCGGGAGTCCCGCTCCGGCATCACCTTGTGGTAAACGGTGGCGTCCACGGTGCGTTCCCGGACATCGACCCGTCGTAGGGCCTCCTGGTCGACAGTGTCGTACAGGGTGTTGACCTCGCCGGCTGTCCGGTCTGCCGGCTGGTCCGGCCCACGATCGGGGACGCCGCGGTCAGAGGCGGTCCGATCGGAGAACCCACGGCCGGGAACCCGCCGAGTGGGGGCCGCCCGACCGGAGGGCGCGCCGCCGCCTCGGCGACGACCGGTCGCCTCGCCGACGGGCATGCCGGGACGAGCGCCGGACGGTTCACGGCCGGGCGCGTCGGACTTCCCGATGCCATGGTCCGGCACCCACCCCCCGACGGCGGCACCGGCACCCCGACCGGTCCCACCATCCGGCGGCGTGTTCGTCCTCGCCGCGGCGGGGGGAGCCGCGGGCGGCACGAGAGCGGTGCGTTCCCCTCTCCCGCCGGTGGGCCGGCCCGTCGGCGGCACCAGCCGGCGTCCCTGGGCCTGGCCTGCCTGGGCCTGGCCGGGCCGGGCCTGGCCTGGCCTGGCCTGCTCCGGCCGCCGGGCGCGGTCCGGGGGTACCCGGTCCGCGGTTACCCGGGACTGGCCGTCCGGGTTAGGCCATGCTCGGTCAGGTGCAGGACCACCCCGACTAGAGCCCTGATCGTAGGGAGAGCTCACCAACCGCTCCATCCGTCGCCGCGGGACTCCCCGGTACCCGGACCGCCGCAGGAGACGGGCCGGCGCCCCCAACCATCACCGAAGGTCCGATTTCCACAGGATCTACAGAACCGGCCCGTCTCGGCCCGGACCGTGCACGATCCCGGCGACCACCGGTCCACCATCGGACCGGGGCCGACTACGTGATGTTCGCTCACTCGCCGCATTCACCCGGCGAGGCTGTGACGAGGTCAGCCCATGGTGGATGCGACGCCAGGACCTGCCATGAGACCCACATGGCAGACCAGGGTCTCACGCCGAATTCCGCCCCCTCGCGCAGGGCGTCCTTTGCGCCTCTCGGGGACGACCAGCCGTCAGCGGTCCGCGGTCCGCCGCCGGATCTGCTTCTTCGCCTTCGGCTCCCCCGTCCCGATCACATAAGAAGTGACCAGGTGGTTCCAGCCGCAGGGCGGACACACCTCCACCACATAGATCCGCAGCTCGCTGTACCTCGACGCGAGCGCGGGGAGCTCCCTGGTGGTGCGAACCCGCCCGGAGCTCTCCCCGAGCTCGTCGCCGTAGGCGTAGGTGACATGGATGAGCGGATCGCCGCCTCGGCAGACCGGGCATCGCTTCGTGGTCCGCTCACCGTGGTACCTGGCCGCCCGCAGCAGATAAGGATGCGCGGCGCAGACATCCAACGACGAGATCCTGCCCGCGAAGAGATCCGCCAGCGTCGCCCGGCGGGCGAGCGCGTAGTCGATGACCGACCGCGGACGCATGCCAGCAACGGTACGCCGGAGCCGGCTTCCAGACAGACGGTCCGCACAGACGGTCCGCACAGACGGTCCGCACAGACGCCAAACCGGTCTCCCAGCTCCACATCCCGACTGTGATCCGGATGACAGTGCGAGCCCGCCCGCACCGGGATCTGGCCGCGCGGGGCCGATGGTCCGGCCGGGGTCGGGATGCACCGGCAGGGCGCCTATCTGTCATCTCCCGGTCGCCGACTGGTCATTCCTGGTTGCGGTGCTCGTCCCGCGACGTCTATCCTCAATGTATCGCTCCGATATGTCGAGCCGACCGTTCCGCGGGCCGTGGTGGTCGACCACCACGGCCCGCGGAACGGTCGGCGGCGCATCACGGGACATCACGGGGCATCACGGGGCATCACGGTCGAAAAGGGGTGGATCATGCTGGAGCTGGCGGTCCTCGCCCTGCTCTCCGAGAGCCCTATGCACGGCTATGAACTGCGCAAACGGCTCGCGGCGCTCCTCGGCGCGTTCCACCGGTTCAGCTACGGCTCGCTCTATCCCTGTCTGCGTCGTCTCGCGTCCGCCGGCTACGTCACCGCGGACGACGTCGGCGCCGCGAGCCGTCTCGGCGGGCGCAGTCGGGTCGTCTACACCTTGACGGGCGAGGGCAAGGAGAAGCTCGCGGACCTGCTGGGCGAGGGCGGACCGTCGTCCTGGGAAGACGAGATGTTCGGCGTGCGCTTCGCCTTCTTCTCGAAGACGGACGCCGCTGTCCGCCTCCGCATCCTCGAAGGTCGCCGCGGGCGGCTCGAGGAGCGCCGGGAGAAGGTTCGATCGGCCCTGACCCGGACCGTCGAGCGTTTCGACTCCTACACACTCGAGTTGCAGCGCCACGGCCTGGAATCGGTCGAACGTGAGGTCCGCTGGCTGAACGAGCTGATCGAGACCGAACGCGCCGGCACCCCCGCCGGCACCCAGAGACCACAGCTGTCCACAGGATCCACAGGTTTGTCCACAGCCCCGTCCACAGGATCCGTGCAGCCGGGGGTACCCGTCGTCGAACCAGCCCGCCCCAGCGGGCCGGGAAGCCCTCCGGCGCAGGCGGACCGCCAGGACGACCCGCGCGCACGGGATGGCGGCTCACCTGCCGACGGCGACGCACACCTGAACGTGAACGTGAACAGGCGTGGCCGGAGCAGGCGGGCCCCGCGGACAGCCGGCCAGGACCCCGACGGCGAGGTCCCGACCACCCGATGAACGTCATCCCGTAGCGGGTCCCTGTTCCCGACCAGCATGATCGGGAATGCCGCGGCGGAGCTGCGTGCCCCATATGACCCACTTCCACGAAGATCTCAGCTAAGGAGCAGACCGTCATGGGCTCGGTACGTGTCGCCATTGTCGGCGTAGGCAACTGCGCTGCCTCGCTGGTCCAGGGGATCGAGTACTACCGCGATGCCGACCCGTCGGCCCAGATCCCCGGGCTGATGCACGTGCGGCTGGGCGAGTACCATGTCTCGGACCTGACATTCGTCGCCGCGTTCGACGTGGACGCGAAGAAGGTCGGCCGCGACCTCTCCGAGGCCATCGCCGCCAGCGAGAACAACACCATCAAGATCGCGGATGTCCCGCCGCTCGGGGTCACCGTCGGCCGCGGCCACACCCTCGACGGCCTCGGCCGCTACTACCGGGAGACCATCGAGGAGTCGGACGAACCGCCGGTTGACGTCGTCGCAACCCTGCGGGAGACCCGTGCCGACGTACTCGTCTGCTACCTGCCGGTCGGCTCCGAGGACGCCGCGAAGTTCTACGCCCAGTGCGCCATCGACGCCGGCGTCGCCTTCATCAACTGCCTGCCGGTGTTCATTGCCGGGGTGCCCGAGTGGGCGGAGAAGTTCCGCGCGGCCGGCGTGCCGATCGTCGGCGACGACATCAAGTCACAGGTCGGCGCGACCATCACCCACCGGGTTCTGGCGAAGCTCTTCGAGGACCGCGGCGTGATCCTGGATCGGACCATGCAGCTCAACGTCGGCGGCAACATGGACTTCAAGAACATGTTGGAACGCGAGCGGCTGGAGTCCAAGAAGATCTCCAAGACGCAGGCCGTGACCTCCCAGGTCTCCCACGACCTCGGCAGGGACAACGTGCACATCGGGCCGTCGGACTACGTCGCCTGGCTGGACGACCGCAAGTGGGCCTATGTCCGCCTCGAGGGACGTGCCTTCGGCGACGTGCCGCTGAACCTCGAGTACAAGCTTGAGGTATGGGACTCCCCCAACAGCGCCGGGGTGGTCATCGACGCGGTGCGCTGCGCCAAGATCGCACTCGACCGGGGCATCGGCGGCCCGGTCCTCTCCGCCTCCTCCTATTTCATGAAGTCCCCGCCGGAGCAGTACCGCGACAACGAGGCCCGGGACAGGGTAGAGGCGTTCATCCGCGACGAGGGCTGATCGAGGGCTGATTCCTCGTCGTCCTCATCTTTCTCGTCGGGTCCTCCTCATCGGATCGGCCGGCCAGCGGACCCGGTCGGAAACACAGGGTCCGGCCGCCCGGAGGGGGGCGGCCGGACCTTGTGCCCCGAGCCGACCAGTCTGGTCCTAGGCTGACGACGTGGCCCGGGCGGAGAACCTTCGTGAGCTGCTGCATGACCGTGGGTTCCGGATGCTCTACGCGTCCAGGCTCACCTCCCAGGCCGCCGACGGCGTCTTCCAGGCGAGCCTCGTCAGCTATGTGCTGTTCTCTCCCGAACGGGCGACCTCAGCGGCGGCCCTGGCCGCGTCGCTCGCGATCGTTGTGCTGCCGTTCAGCGTCATCGGCCCCTTCGCCGGCATCGTGCTCGATCGCGTGTCCCGCCAGCGGGTTCTGGTGGTCTGCTCACTCGTCCGGATGCTGCTGATGGGCATCCTGGTCGCTCTGATCGCCACCGGCCAGACGGGCCTCGACTTCTACGCGGTGGCACTGGCGTCGGTGAGCATGAACCGCTTCGTGCTGGCGGCGCTGTCCGCCGGGCTCCCGGTCGTGGTCGGCCTCGACCGGCTTGTCACGGCGAACGCCTTGTCCGTCACCTCCGGCACCGTCGCGACGCTCGCCGGAGCCGGTGTCGGCAGCGGGCTGCGCGGGCTGATCGGCGGCGAGGACGGGGCGGTGGCGTTCGTCGCCGCTCTGGCGGCTCTCGCCTACCTTGTAGCCGCCGCCACCGCGGCGCGGGCGGGGCGGAGCGACTTCGGTCCGCTGGAGACGATGGCCTGGCAGGGCGCCTGGGCGCAGACCACCCAGGTCGTCGCCGACATGCTTGACGGCGCCCGCTATCTGGTGAACCACGGGCCGGCCCGGCGGGCGCTCGCCGCCCTCACCACCTCGCGAGCCGCCTACGGCCTGATCCTCGTGATGACGGTATTGCTGTATCGCAACTACTTCACCGGCTCGGAAGGCGGGCTCGCGGGACTCGCCGCCGTCGTCGCAGCCAGTGGAGCCGGCACGATCAGCGCCGCGCTCGCGACTCCCCGCGTCACGCGGCGCATGCCGAAGTCGAGCTGGATCGCCCTCGTCCTGGTACTCGGCGGGGTCGTCGAGGTCGCGCTCGGGCTGCCCTTCTCCTCGACGCTGTTCATCGTCGCGGGAGCGTTGCTCGGGTTTTCCGCACAGGCCAGCAAGATCTGCGTGGACACCATCGTGCAGGAGGAGACCGACGACGCCTACCGCGGTCGCGCCTTCTCGCTCTACGACCTGCTGTTCAATGTTGCCTTCGTGGCGGCCGCGGCGGTGGCCGCCATGGTCCTGCCGGACGAGGGCCGGTCCGTTCCGGTGGTCCTGGTAGCCGGGGCAGGCTACGCGCTCACCGGGATCCTGTACTACCGGGCCGCCCACCGCCATCCGGAAGACCGGATCATCCGTCACATCGGCGAGCCCGGATTGGCACGACCGGCTGACCGTCCGGGCCCGGACGGTCGGCCGGGTCCGGACAGTCAGCCCAGGCCGGTCACCCCCGCCGAGGCGTGAGCTCGCCGGAGACGGGCGCATCACCGGGGACGGGGACCTCGTGCTCCCGGGCCCACCGGAACAGTTCGGCCTCGGCGGCCTCCCGGCCGACGATCCCGTGCTCGAAGCGGAACTCCAGCATGTGCGACCGGGCCTGGCCCACCAACCGGGACGGTGGCAGCCCCAGCAGCACCATGATGTCGTCCCCGGAAAGCTCCGGCCGGATCGCGGCGATCTCCTCGCGCGCGGCGAGCTCGGCGATCCGCTCCTCGAGCGAGTCGTACGTCCGGGACAACGCCGCGGCCTTGCGCCGGTTGCGGGTCGTACAGTCCGAGCGGACCAGCTTGTGTAGCCGGGAGAGTTGAGGACCCGCGTCGTGCACGTAGCGGCGTACGGCGGCGTCGGTCCACTCGCCCGCCCCGTATCCGTGGAAGCGCAGGTGCAGGTAGACGAGCCGGCAGACCGCGTCAGTCACGTCCTTGGGGAAGTGCAGCGCCGCGAGCCGGCGGCGGGTCATGTCCCGGCCGACGACCTCATGGTGGTGGAAGGACACCCGCCCACCCGTCATGTGCCGGCGGGTCCGCGGCTTGCCGATGTCATGCAGCAGCGCGGCCCAGCGCAGCACCTCGTCCGGCTCCCCCGGCTCCTCCAGGGTCATCGCCTGACGCAGCACCGTCATGGTGTGGGCGTAGACGTCCTTGTGCTGGTGGTGCTCGTCGATCTCCATCCGCATGGCGGACACCTCGGGCAGCACGATGTCGGCGATCCCGACCTCGACCAACCGCTCCAGACCGGTGACCGGATCGGGAGCCGACATAAGCTTGCGCAGTTCGTCGCGGATCCGTTCGGGGGAGACGACCGCGAGCCGATCGGCCCGCGAGCGCATCGCCGCGACCAGCTCGGGTACCGGGGTGAGGCCCAGGACCGCCTCGAACCTGGCGGCCCGCAGGATGCGCAGCGGGTCGTCGTCGAACGACGCCTCAGGGCTTGCGGGGGTACGCAGCACGCCGCGGGCGAGATCTGCCATCCCGCCGAACAGGTCGACGAAGTCATGGCCGGGCACGGACACCGCCATCGCATTCACGGTGAAGTCCCGCCGGGACAGGTCCGCCTCCAGGCTGTCGCCGTAGGTCACGGCCGGATTGCGGGACTTCCGGTCGTACGCCTCGCTACGGTAGGTAGTGATCTCGAACCGGACACCGTGCCGAGCGAGCCCGACCGTGCCGAAGGCGATTCCGGCCTCCCAGGTCGCCTCCGCCCATCCTCGGGTGATCTCCAGAACCCGCTCGGGGCGGGCGTCCGTGGCAAAGTCGAGATCGGCCGGTACGGCCCCGGACACGGCGGACGCCGGCCTGCCGAGCAGGGCGTCCCGTACCGAACCACCGACGAGGTGAAGGAGGTAGCCGTTCGCGGTGAAGACGCGGCCAAGCTCATCGGCGGCCGGCGGCACCCTCAGCAGCTCACTCACCACCCGTTCGGCCGAGTCTCGCGGATTGTCCAGACTGATCACTGACACACCTTCAGGTTACGGCCTCACCGCCGGTGATCCGGCACGTGGACCCAAAATAATGATCATGATTTCTCGGCGTCCAACCGGGAAGGGCCTAGCGGAATCAAGCCGTAACCCCGGCGTTCCGGACAGGCGGGCCGGCTGGTCGCCGGGGGGCTCGTACGATCAACCCATGCCGCCGCCGACCTCCACCACCGGTCGCGCGCCGTTGCGCCGGGCGGCGGAGTGGGTGCTGTTGACCCAGGTGACCGGCAGCCTCGCGTACGCCGACGAACGCCGCCTGATCCACGAGGTGCCCACCCTGCTGACTACGACCGCATGACCACAGGACCGCATGACCACAGGACCGCATCGACAGACTTCGGATGAGTGGGACAGGCTGTTCGGATGAGTGGGACAGGCTGTGACGATGCGTGAGAAGGGACCCGGGCGGCGCCGTCGTGGACCTCGTTGGGCGGCGATGCTCGCGGCGCTGGCCCTGTTCGCCGTGGCCGTGCCCGGGGTCTGCGCGGCCTCGGCTTCGGCTTCGGCCCCCGCGTCGGCCGGGGGAGTCCTCGTCGAACCGGTTACCCACCACGGTTCATCTACAAGAACACCACGATCTTCCGCATCTTCATCCACCGATAAATCGAATAATTTGCCATCTATCACTCCGAGTGACACGGCAGCCAGGCCCGGTGGTTCGCCGAACCCGGTGACGATCGATCTGGATGAGGTAAGTCCCCCCACCCCGGGGGGCTCGACCATGCTCTCCGTCAGCGGCCAGCTCATCACCACGGTCGGGGAGCCGCTGGCCCACCTCTCCATGAGCCTGTGGATAGGCGCCAGGGTGACCTCACGCGGGCAGCTGGCCACCCTGACCGATGACCCGGCCACGGCGAGAACACGCAGCTACCGCCAGGTGGTCCTCGCGAACGGCGACGGCACCCAGCCGCTGGCCGCCCCGCCCACCCAGGGTGCCGCGCCCGTGCCCTTCCGGATCGCCGCCGATCGCGCCGCGCTGGACCTGCCGCCGAGCCTGGGGGTGTACCCGATCCAGCTACGGATTACCGGCTCCGTCGGGGGCCGCGCCGCGGCACCGATCGGCGCGGCCTACACCTTCCTGGTCTGGGCGCCGAATCCGCAGCAGCCGAGGACGCCGATCGCCGCGGTCCTGCCGATCGCAGATCAGCCGCGCCTGCGCTCGGACGGCCGGCTGACCGACAACGCGCTCGCGGACGAGGTGAAGCCGGGCGGCCGGCTGTCCCGACTGCTGACCGCCGCCGCGCCGCCGGTCACGCTCGCCGTCGATCCGACCCTGGTGCAGGCGCTGACCATCATGGCGCAGCCGGGCGGCTACGACTACGCCACCCCGGGCGGGCCCGTTCATGCGCAGGCGAACGCCGATGCGGCCCTTTTTCTCTCCGACATCGTGCGCTTCGCCGAGCACGGAGGCATGGTGTTCGCGCTGCCCTACGGGGATGCCGATCTGACCGCGCTCGTCCACGCCCGGAAGCTGGACACGATGAAGTACGCCGTCAAGACTGGCGAAGTTGTGCTGGCCCAACTGTTGGGGCGTGCCCCCCTACAGAAGGGCACCATCGCATACCCCGCCGACGGGTCGGCGGACGCCACCACCGTGGACGTACTGCGCCAGCTGGAGGTCGGGACTGTGATCCTCGATGACCAGCTGCTACCCCCCACGACGAAGATCACCTATACCCCGTCAGCGACCGTCAGCCTCGCCACCTCGGCCGGACCGATCCAGGCGCTCGCGGCCGACCGCCGGCTCACCAGGATCGCAACCGCCTACACCGGGCTGCCCGACGGTCCCGACTTCGGGACGGCCCTGGCACGCCTGCGGGCCGAACTCGGCATGATCACCGCCGAACGACCCGAGCAACGGTTCCAGGTCCTGGCGCTGCCCCGGGACTGGGATCCGCCGAGCGACTGGGCACGGTCGGTACTCGACACCCTCACCAGCGGCTACTCCACCTCGGTGGGACTCGACGCAGGTGCCGGGGGCCAGGGCCGCCCGGTCGACCGGCCGGGCCGGCTCGTCTACCCGGCCGAGGCACAGGCCCGCGAACTGCCGGCCAACTACCTCACCGCCGTCGAGGACGTCCTCGACGAGGTGCAGGCCCTGAGCCCCGTGCTGTGCCCGCCCAGGCGCGGTCCCAGGTGCCAGCTGCAGCTCATCAACCCGATGAAGAACGCGCTTGTCACGGCGGCCTCCGCCGCGTGGCGGGGAGACCGCAGGGTTGACGGTGTGTCGTTGAGCCAGCAGGTGGACGGGGAGGCGTCCGCGATCCGCAACGGAATCCAGGTGGTGGCCTCCCGCAGCGTCAACCTGACGAGCAAACGTGGGCTGGTCCCGATCACCTTGGAGAACAACACCCAATACGAGGTCACTGTGGTGCTCGCCTTCTCTTCGACCAACCGGTCCCGGCTGCGCTCGCCAGCCCGGCAGACACTCCGCCTTCCCCCAGGGCAGAAGGCTCAGGTCGAGATCGGGATGGAGGCCGAAGGTGCGGGAACGTTTCCCCTCGAGATCCGCAAACTCAACCTCGACGGGCAGGCGCTGTCCAAGGAACCACCGAACCGGGTTCTCGTCCGGTCCACCGTCTACGGCGCCATCGCGACCGCGATCACCATCGGTGCCATCGGCGTGCTGCTCCTGGCGGTCATCATCCGCCTGGCGCGACGGCTACGGGCCCGCCTGCGTGGGGCCGAGGACGACCTGGGTAGACCGGCGGGTCCGCACGAGGCTACGACCGGGCCGACTGCCCCGCTCTACCCGGTGGACCAGGTGAACCAGGTCGATCCGGTCACCCCCACCGGTCCGCTCACTCCCGCAGCCTCGGTCTCGACCCGGCATAGTGGCGACGACGAGCGCGAAGCCGCCACCTCGACTACGACGACGCCGGTGGTACGGACGGCCGTCCGGCGCTATGACGACCAGGACCGAGACACCCTTCGCCACGGCCTCGACAGCCAGGAGGACACCGGCGACTCGGCGGCCACAACTCCCTTCCGACGGCGACGGAGCGGCCCATGACGCCGGTCGAGGAGGAGGGCCGGTCTGGGGCCCGGCATCGCAGGGGTGCTACCGACCCCCGGCGTGGTCGCGGTACCGGCGGTGGACCGTCGGACCGGGACCCACCCGATGTCGGGTACTGCGACGAGGACGGCTACCCGGCAACCGAACGCCCGGCCCGGTTCCCCCCGGACCAGTCGTATCCCGGTTATCCCTGGCAGACCCGTCCGGAGCAGCCAGATCCGGACCGGGGACCCGCGCGCCGGCCCCGGCACTCCGAACGGGACCATCCGAAACGGGACCATCCGGAACGGGAGCACCCTGTCGACCCGGACGGACGCCGTGGCGCGCCACGGTTCGACGCGCCACGGTTCAACGCGCCACGGTTCGACGCGCCACGGTTCGACGCGCCGCGCCATGAAGACCGGCGGCAGGGCGACCCGCGGTACGACGGCGCGCCCTACGACGGCGGCCCGCGCCACCCGGACCCGCGCTATGACGATCCCGCGAGCTCCCGCGACAAGCGGTATCCGCGATCCGCAGACCGCCGCCCCGCTCCCGGCGCTCCGCGCATGACCGCCGGCGAGCAGACCCGGAAGCTTCCCGCCACATCGGGCCCACCACCGCCGCCTCCCCATGTGCCGCCTCCGTCGGAAGGAGGTCCCCCGCCGGGGCCACGCGTACCGGAACGATCGCAACGCGGCACCCCGCCGCTGGACGACGGGCGGACGAGCCGGCTGCCGACCCCGCCCGGGGTCGGCCCTGTCATCCCCATCGGACGATCCTCATGGCGGGACGCCCCAGACCGCCCAGACCGCCCAGAGCCTGCGGCGCGTCCGGAGCGACGCACCCGAGCAGACCGTTCCCGTCGTGACGGCGACGAGCGCCGTCGGCCGTCCTTGAGCGAGTCCAGGCCGACGGTGGCACTTCCTCGCAGCAACGTCCGCCGCATCCCCCCCGAACCGGCCCGACGAGACACCGGCCCGGCGCCGCGCGACAGCGCAACGGCGCCGCGCGACAGCGCAACCATGCAGGCCGGCAGGCCGGCCGAGGCCGGGCCCGGCCTAGGCCGGGCCAGTGGAACCATGGCGATCGGCACGATCGTCTCCCGGGCATCCGGGTTCCTGCGGACCGTCGCGATCGCCGCGGCGATCGGGACCGGTGCGGTGAGCCAGGCCTACAACGTCGCCAACACCACGCCGAACATCCTCTACGACCTGCTCCTCGGCGGCGTCCTCACGAGCGTCGTGGTGCCGGTCATGGTCCGCACCGCGAAGGAGGATCCCGACGGGGGGGACGCGTTCGCGTCGTCGCTGCTCACACTCATGATCCTCGGCCTCGGGGCCGTCGTGGCAGTGGGCATGCTGATCGCCCCGTGGATCATCAGTCTCTACCTGCACGCCGGCTCCGACGAGCGGGCGCTCGCCGCCACGATGCTGCGGTGGTTCCTGCCGCAGATCGTCTTCTACGGGGTAGGCGCGACGATCGGGGCGATCCTCAACGTCAGACAGTCGTTCACCGCGCCCATGTTCGCCCCGATCCTGAACAATCTGCTGGTCATCGTCACCTGTCTGGGCTTCACCTATTTCATCGCGGGGCCGCGCCCGCCGGGTGTGGACGGGCCGAAGGCCATCACCGGCACCCAGGTGACGGTGCTCTGCGCCGGGACGACGCTGGGCGTCGTCGTCATGACCCTCGCGCTGCTCCCCTCGCTGCGCAAGGTCGGTTTCCACTACCGGCCGCGGTTGGACATGCGGCATCCCGAACTGCGCTCGACGGCCCGGCTGGCGGGGTGGACGCTGCTGTTCGTCGTGATCAGCCAGGCCGGCTATCTGGTGATCGTCAACCTGTCGACGGCGACGACCGCCTATACGATCTACACGTACGGATACCAGATCTTCCAGCTCCCGTACGCCATCATCGGCGTCTCGGTCATCACCGCGCTGTTGCCGAGGATGAGCGGGCACGCCGCCCAGGGGCGCAGCGACCTGGTGCGGGCCGACATCTCGATGGCGACCCGGATCACGATCACCGCGATCGTGCCCGCAGCCCTGTTCATCCTCGCCCTGGGTCGGCCGATCGCCGTCGCCGTGTTCCATCACGGCGCGACCGGCTACGGCGACGCTGTGGACATCGGCGACACCCTCAGCGCCTTCGCCCTGGCCCTCGTGCCGTTCTCCCTGTTCCAGGTGCAGCTACGGGTGTTCTACGCCTACCAGGACAGTCGCACCCCGGCACTGGTCAACATCGGGGTCGTGGCGGTGAACGTCATCGGTGCCCTGGTCCTCACCGTGGTCGTGCCCGAGGAGCACCGGGCCGTCGCGCTGGCGCTCTCCTTCGCCACCGCCTACCTGATGGGCCTCGCTGCGACGAGCGCCCTGTTGCACCGGCGGCTCGGGGGAATCGATGGCAATCGCACCGTGCGGGTCATCACCCGGGTCGCGATCTCGGCCGGGATCGGCGCCGTCCTCGCGTCGCTGCTCGCCCGAGGTGTCCGCGCGGTCGTGGGTGAGGGGTGGCTTGGTTCCGGGATCGCGGTGGTGCTCGCCGCGGCCGTGGGAGGCGGGCTCTTCCTCGCGGTCGGCACCCGGACGGGGATACACGAGATCAACGCCCTGCTGGCGGAGGTGAACGGACGACTCGGCGGCCGGCTGCCCCGACCGCCGGGACGGTCATCGCAACGCGACTGACCGGCGGTGATGGCACCTACGGGCCAGCCGAGACGATCCCGCCGGCACCAGGAAGATCCTTGTCGTCGTTGCTCTCGGGGCATCCTCGCACGTCACCGGAAGAACCGGCTCGCCGATCGTCACAGTCGGTACACATGGGCGGGTTGTCCCAAGACATTCGCGAGATCCTCCTGACCTCCTCGTACACTGGACACGCTGTGCGCGGGCCCCACCCAACGTCGCCGGTGAACCAGGCGCAGCCTCCCGCTCGTCGCTTCGTTCATCGAGGCGGCTGGTCAGAGCGACGGAGGGTACCCGGGTGTCCGCCTACGGTGGCGGCACGCTGGGCGGAACCCCTGCCCGGGTGAGGTAGGGAAGCCGACGGCGGATTGTGGACGCCGGGCCCGTGGACGACGGAGGCGCTGTGGTCGACGGAAGCAACCGACCGCAGGCCGGGGACGTCGATAACGACGTGAACCCGAACGCGCCCGGAGTCCGGGGTGCGACGCCGCCCTCCGGCACCGCCATCCTCGCCGAGTCCGTGCTCGACCGCCGCTACCGTCTGCTCTCCGCATTGACGACCCGTGGGCCTGTCACCCTCTGGCGAGGCGACGACAAGGTGCTCGCCCGACCGGTGGCGGTGCGCATCGTCGAGCACGGCCCCGCGTCCGCGGGCGGCGGGCCGGCCACGGATCCGGAGCAGGAGCAGGCGGCCCGTCGGCTTCTCACCGCGGCGATCAACTCCGGTCGGCTGGTGCATCCCGGGGCCGCCTCGACCTACGACGCCACCACTACCACGGCCGAGTCCCGACGCATCTCCTACGTCGTCTCGGAATGGGTGGACGGCAAAACGCTGCGTCAGCTTTCCACCGACGGGCCGCTACGCCCGGAGCAGGCCGGCGCCGTGGTGCTCGCCGCGGCCCGAGTCATCGCCGCGGCACACGAGCGCGGCATCCATCACGGTGACCTGAACCCCGGTGACGTCATCGTCTCCAGCCACGGCACCGTCAAGGTCATCGACCTGGAGATCGGCGGGGTGCTCGCGGAACTCGACGGTTCCCTCCCCGCGACGGAGCTCGACGGGCACGGCAGGCAGCCCGACCAGAGTGGGATCGGCGGGGACGACGGTTCCGGCCCAGGCACGGCCGACCGCGCGGGCGGCGGCTCCGACGCCACGGCGGTGAATCCCGACCTGATCGCCGCAGCCGACGTCCGGGCGCTCGGTGGCCTGCTGTATGCCGGGCTCACCGGTTACTGGCCCCTTGGCGGGGACCGCGGTCTGCCCACCGCACCCACCTCGGGCGGCCGGCTGCGGACTCCCCGACAGGTCGCCTCGTCAGTTCCGCGTGATCTCGACGCCATCACCATGGCCACCCTCGGCGACGATCGGGTCGGAGCGCCCATCACCACGGCTGCCGACCTGGTTGAGGAGCTGGAGTCGATCAACCCGGTGGACGCCGTGCTCGACACCGGGTTGATGAGCCTCAGCGACGCCCCGCCCAGCACCGAGGCGATGGATGTGGACGCCTTCGCCTCCTCGGACTACCTCGCGCCGGGTAATTCCCCGGCGCAGGGCCGCTATGCCGACACGGCCGGCTACCCCGGCCCCGCCCACGCCCGGTACGACACCCAGGTGGAAGGCCCCCGCGGGTCGCGCGCTGGCGGGACCGGCTACGGCCGCGGCGGATACGACGACCGCGGCGGATACGACGACCGCGGCGGATACGACGACCGCGGCGGATACGACGACCGCGGCGGATACGACGACCGCGGCGGATACGACGACCGCGGCGGATACGACGACCGCGGCTATCCCGCCGGGGGTGGCGGTTACCCGGCGGGATCCGACCGCTACCCGCCTGGTTCCGGTCCGAAGCGCCGCGGCGGGCCGTCGCTGGGACGGGCCGTGCCGTGGATCGCCCTGGTGGTGGTCGTCGCGATCGCGGTGGTCGCCGTGATCGCCCTGCGTGACGACGGCGGAAAGAACAACACCCCCAAACCCGGCACCTCGACCACGGTGCCGGCAACCCCCACCGGAACCATCCTCAAGCCGAGCAGCACGGACTCCTTCGACCCGCTCGCACCTGCGGGTGAACCCAAAACCGAGAAACCGGCGGATGTCGGCAAGGCATTCGACGGGAACACGTCGACGGAGTGGACGACGAGCAACTACACCAGCGCGACGTTCGGCAACCTCAAGCCGGGTGTCGGGCTGCGCATGGCGTTTCCGCAGAAGATCCTGCCCACCTCGGTCACCGTGACGGTCGGCAGCCTGGGTCCGGTGTCGTTCGAGCTGCGCAGCGGCGACAGGCTGTCGGATTCACTCGACGGCTTCGACCGCGTGGTCGCCCAGAAGTCAGGCGCCAGCGGCACGGTGGTCCTGCCGATGTCGTCGGACGTGAACCCCTCGCAGTACTGGGTGCTGTGGCTGACCTCGCTGCCGTCGAACGCCGGGCAGTACCGCGGGTCGATCGCGGAGATCACGTTCCGGTCCTGACGGGAGGACGGTGAGAGTCCCGGTCCACCCGCCGAGGTCCTGGTGACCGCCCCGACGCCGAGCTGGACCGCGCCGCCGTACCGCCCGCCCGACGCTGCCCATGACGACTACCCCGAAAGGCCATATTCGTGATCCGGCCGATCCCGGCGAGTGCGTCGCCGAGCATGACCCGCCCCTGGGCGTCGAGGACGCGCTGGACTGGCTGACGCCCGGGTTGCGGACCGCCGTGGTGCTGGTGGACGTGGCAGGGGACCCGTCGCCGAGACGGCGGGACTGCTGGGAGTTCCGGTCGGGACGGTGAAAAGCCGGCGCTCGCACGGCCGCGCGCAGCTCGCCGTCCTGCTGGATCCCCCTGGCCAGGGAACCCGGCGGCTTCGCCCGCCGTCTCAGAAGGAAGACACCAGGATGCGGCGGGCTCACCGGGGCGGCAGCCCGTTACCCGAGGTCGGCCAGTCGGCCGCGGCCCCGCGGGCGCGGCCGACGCCATCCGGATCTGCCGAAGGAGGTGATCAGCAATGGCGACTGAGCCTGCGGGGGACCGACGTCAACCGGCGGCTCCCTCCGGTCCCTTCCCGGCGGGTCGCCGCTTCCGCACGCACGGGCATCACCCGGACGCCGAGCTGCTGGACGCCTTCACGGACGGAGAGCCGCTCCCCCGCTCCGTCCGCGAGCATATCGAGGGCTGCGTCTCATGCCAGGAGTCGATGGTCGCTCTGCGCAGGGTCCGTACGGACCTCTCCCGCCTGGCGACCCTGACGATGCCCGGCGAGGTGGCCGAACGCCTCCAGGCCACGCTGGCGGCCCACGCACCTGCTCCCTCTCGGCCGGGACCGGGCCGGAACCCGGCCACGCCGACCGGTCCGGGGCCCGCGAGCTCCGGCTTCGTCGGCACCGCGGGAGCCGCCGGGGTCACCGGCACGGAACCCCTCATGGGGGATACCGCGGCCGTCCACACCGGTACGGGGGATGACACGGGGCGTGCCGGTGCCGTAGGCGCCGGCACCGGTGGGCGGGCGGCGAGTGGCAACGGGCCAAGGCGACCCGGCCGAGGTCAGGCGGGGGCTGGGCTCGCAGACCGCCAGCCGGCCTGGCACCGGGATCCGCGGAACCGTCCGGATGCGCCGGGTACTCCAGGTAGGCCGGGTACTCCAGGTACACCAGGTGCGCGCCCCCGACGGGACTGGGTGTCCATCGTGGCGGTCTGCATCGCCTTCATCACCTTCGGGGCGGCGATCTTCGTGTACCACGGTCTGCGGAGCGCCAACGTCGATCACAGGGTGGCGGTGTCCAACCCCGTGGACAGCTCCGGCCCGACCGGCGGCTCGGTGGTGGCCGAATACGGCTCCGCCAGCTCCGTTCCCCTTACCGTGATGGCGCTCTCGCAGACGAGCGTCGCTCCCTCGGACGTCGTGCGGCACGGCCGGGAACTGCTGGCCGGCCGGATCCCGGGGTCCGCGGCGCTGCCGCTCGTGCCGTCCGCGCCCGCGGCGGCCGGCCGCACGACGACCCCTGCGACGGTGGACGTCGACCGGTTGCGCTCGGTGCTGGACACCCCTGACCTGCGTCCGTGCTACCAGAGCCTGACGGCGCAGACGGGTGGCACAATCCTCGCTGTCGACCGCGTCGTCTACAACGACCAGCCGGCGCTGTTGATCGTGCTCTCCGTGCCCATGCAACCGGCGGTGGCCAGGGTGCTGGTCGTCGACGCCCACTGCGGCGTCACCACCGTCTCCACCGCGCAGTGGTACAGCGTGTCCACGCTGCGGCATTGAGGTGGGGGTTGGGCGCATCGCGGGGGCCGGGAGCCCGGCCGTGGCGCGCACCGGTGGCGGGCGCGGATGGAATCAGATGCCCGCGGAGACGGTTGTCGCTGTCGGACACCATCTCCATGGACGGACCGATAAACGAGGAACTCGGATGAAGCCGGGGCGACAGGTACCGGCGAGGGCCCACCCGGCTCACAGGGATCCCGTAGCGTGAAAGGAGCGGGTGTGACAGCCCAGGAGGACGGCCAGGATGTCACCGGCCGCAGCAGCCAGCCCGACGGCGATGACGACATACGCGATGTCGTCATCGTCGGTTCGGGCCCGGCAGGGTACACGGCCGCTGTCTACACCGCCCGGGCCAACCTACGGCCACTCGTGTTCGAGGGCGCGGTATCGGCCGGCGGAGCGCTCATGAACACCACCGAGGTGGAGAACTTTCCTGGGTTTCCGGACGGCATCCAGGGTCCGGAGCTGATGGAGAACCTGCGACGGCAGGCGGAGCGGTTCGGAGCCGAGCTGGCGGCCGACGACGTCACCGAGCTCGACCTCGCGGCGAACCCAAAGGTCGTCAGGATCGAGGACAGGACCTACCTCGCCCGCACGGTCATCGTCGCCACCGGTTCGGCCTACCGCATGCTCGGCGTCGAGCACGAGGAGCGGTTGCTCGGCCGCGGGGTCTCCGCCTGTGCGACCTGCGACGGCTTCTTCTTCCGGGATCAGGACATCGCGGTGGTTGGCGGGGGCGACTCGGCGATGGAGGAGGCGACCTTCCTGACCCGCTTCGCCCGCTCGGTGACGGTGATCCACCGACGGGACAAACTCCGGGCCAGTGCGATCATGCAGGAGCGGGCCTTCGCCAACGAGAAGATCCGGTTCCGGTGGAACGCCGAGGTCACCGAGCTCCTGGGCGCGGACAAGCTCACCGGCGTCCGGCTGCGCGACACCGTCACCGGCGAGGCGAAGGATCTTCCGGTCACCGGGCTGTTCGTCGCTATCGGTCACCTTCCGCGTACCGAACTCGTCCGTGGTCAGCTCGACCTCGACGACGCCGGCTACATCTCGGTCGCGCACCCGACCACGAAGACGAACCTGGACGGGGTCTTCGCCTGTGGCGACGTGGTCGACCACACCTACCGCCAGGCCATCACCGCGGCCGGCACGGGCTGCGCCGCCGCGCTCGACGCGGAGCGCTTCATCGCCGCCGGGGAGGGTCCGGGCGAGGTGACCACCGTGGCTCCCCGGGTCGTGACCCCGACGCCGCAACCCGCCTGATCCGGGCATCTGTCCGGGCATCTGTCCGGGCAGCCGATCAGGCGGCGCCGGAGCAGGCCTGCCCGACCCGGCTGTCCGAAGGCCATTCGGGCACCGTCCGCGGGCCACCACCGGCCTGTTGATCGCCTACCCGTCCACCAAAAGATCATCCATCAGGGAGAACAACATGGCAGGTTCCATCACCCCCGTGACCGACAGCACCTTCGTGACCGAGGTGCTGGAGAGCGACAAACCGGTCCTGGTGGACTTCTGGGCCGAGTGGTGCGGCCCTTGCAAGATGGTCGCACCCGTCTTGGAGGAGATCGCTAAAGAGCATGGCGAGAAGCTCCGGGTCGTCAAGCTGAACATCGACGAGAACCCGGAGACCGCCCGGAACTACCAGATCATGTCGATCCCGACCATGGCTGTGTTCGTCAAGGGCGTGATCGACAAGATCATCGTCGGCGCGAAGCCGAAGGCCGCCCTGCTGCGTGACCTCTCGGCCTACATCTGATCTCGTCACGCGGTCGTTCCACCGTCGGCCCGCCGGGTGTGATCCCGGCGGGCCGACATCGTTCCCGGACCGGTCCGCGCCGGTTCGCCCACGACAACCGGATACCACGTGCGGACCGGGAACTTTCTCCCGCCGTCACGAGCATCGGGGGAGTATCACGGCGGCCCGGTCACGCATGGTCAATACTGGAGGATCCGGTTCGCGGCCGGTCGAGACCGCGCGGGCATGCCCTAGGCTTGAGATTCAGCAATCGGCCGTCGGCGCATCATTCGTCGACGCGGTGGCCCCGACCATCGGGTTTCGCCAGGGGCACCGGGTTTCGCCAGGGGCACGTTGGGCAGGCGAGCTGAAAGGTATGCATCGGTGAAGCTGCTGCGTCTGGGAGACCAAGGTTCCGCCGTCGCCGAGGTTCGGGCAGCCCTGACCTATCTTGGTTTTCTTCCCGTGACGCCCCGGCAGAGCCGGGATCCGGCCGGCCCAGGTAAGGGTGACCCAGGTAAGGGTGACCCGGATAGAGGTGTTACCTCCGCCGCGGACCCGTCCCAGGACACGCGGGTCCCGGCTGTCGACGGTACTCTCGGCGGTGTTCCGGCCGAGCCTGCCGATCGGTTCGACCGAGATCTCGACAACGCGCTGCGCGCCTTTCAGCAGAGCCGGGGGCTGTCCGCCGACGGGATACTCGGTCCGGACACGGCGCGTGCCTTGGAGGAGGCACGCCACAAGCTCGGCGACCGTCTGCTCTACCACAGCCCCGCGTACCCTTTTGTCGGCGATGACGTGGCGGCGCTCCAGGAACGCCTGTTCAACATGGGTTTCGACGTCGGCCGCACGGATGGGATCTTCGGGCCACGCACCGAGTCCGCGGTCCGCGACTTCCAGCGCAACCGGGGTCTCGATCCGGACGGCCAATGCGGGCCACACACCCTGCGCGAGCTCAAACGCCTGCAGCGCACGGTCACTGGTGGCCGTCCTGACATGCTGCGGGAGTCCGTCCGGCTGTTGGCCCACGGCTCCTCGCTGCTCGGGGTCGTCGTCGCCATCGATCCCGGCCACGGTGGCGACGATCCGGGCATCGTCCGCGGCAACCTGTGCGAACGGGATCTCATGGCCGACCTCGCCGCTCGGATGTCCACGCGGCTACTCGACTCGGGCCTGCGGGCGCACCTCATCCACGGCCTGGACGAGTCCCCCAGCGAGGAGGAGCGGGCCGCGCGGGCGAACGAACTCGAAGCGGATCTCCTGATCTCGCTGCACGCCGACAGCAGTCCATCCCCGCGCGCCCAGGGGGTGTCGGCCTACTACTACGGCAACGCGCGCGGGTCGTCCGCCGTGGGTGAGCGCTTCGCCCAGCTCGTCCACCGCGAGATCGTCTCCCGGACCGACATGCTGGACTGCCGCACCCATCCGAAGGTCTGGAGCCTGCTTCGGCGGACCCGGATGCCGGCCGTACGGCTCGACCTCGGATATCTGACAAACGAACATGACGCCAAGGCCCTTGGCTCCACCGCGTTCCGGGCAACCGTCGCCGAGGCGGTGCTCGCCGCGGCCCAACGACTCTTTCTCCCACCCGAGCAGGACGCGCCGACGGGCCAGCTTCACGTCCCCCGCCTCGCCGGCCGCACCTGACCGGCCACCGAGGCATTCCACCGACAAGGCTGACGTTTCACGTGAAACGAGGCCGGTGCGTCGATGGGGAAGATTCATGCTCGGCAGCCTAGGCTGATTCCGTGACAGCCTCCGCATCCGTCGACGTTGACCTCGGCTGCCGGAGGCCCGGTAGTCGACCCATGGAGCGCCTTTTCGATGAGCCGTCGCATCGCGAACATCACCCTGGACAACATCGACGATCTCCCGCTACCCTGCCGCCGCTGCGTCTTCTGGGAGCTCGATCCGGTGGCCCGGAGCCGCGCGGAGGAGGCTGGCGGCACCGGCCTCGAGAAGGAGGCGTGGGTTTCCCTGGCCCTCCTGGAATGGGGAAGCTGCGGAAAGATCGCCTATATCGACAACGTCCCGGCCGGATTCGTGATGTTCGCTCCGCCGGCCTACGTGCCTCGATCGGTGGCCTTTCCCACCAGCCCGGTCTCACCGGACGCGGTGCTGCTCATGACAGCGTCGATCGTCGATGAGTTCACCGGACAGGGGCTGGGGCGGATCCTGGTCCAGTCCGTCGCCAAGGACGTCATCCGCCGCGGCTTCAAGGCGGTGGAAGCGTTCGGTGACCTCCAGAACTCGGGCACCCGCTGCATCCTGCCCGCCGACTATCTCCTCGCGGTCGGTTTCAAGACGGTCCGGCCCCATCATCGATGGCCGCGGCTGCGGCTTGAGGTGAAGAACGCGGTGAGCTGGCGAGAGGACGTCGAGGTCGCCCTGGAACGTCTGCTGGGATCGATGACGCCGGAGGGCATGCTGCGCAAGGTCAGCCAGGCCGGCAATCTGGCCTGAGCACCACGATCTGGCCTGAGCACGGCGATGGCCCGGCACTCGGCGGGCAATCGGCAGACATGCGCGCGGCCACCGGGGGAGTCCGGCACAGCCCCGGGACCGCGCGATCCGCGTCCGGCTCAGGAAGCCCAGAGAACCCCGAGCGAACCCCGGGCCGGACGCCTAGTCCAACAAGCCGTCGACCGAGGCCGACGGCGACATCACGGTGACGATCCGCTCCAGATCCTCGATCGAGGCGAACTCGACCGTGATCTTCCCTTTACTGCGGCCCATGTCCACCTTCACGCGGGTCTCGAAGCGATCCGAGAGGCGGTCGGCGAGCCTCGCCAGGGCCGGTGAGGCGGCCCCTGGCGCCCGCGACGCCCGCTTACGCGGGGCCTCGTCGTCCAGTGCCACGATCTCCTCGACAGCCCGCACCGAGAGACCTTCCGCGACGATGCGGGTGGCGAGCCGATCCTGGGCGTCCGGATCCTGCAGCGAGAGCAGCGCGCGGGCATGACCCGCCGACAGCACGCCGGCCGCCACCCGCCTTTGTACCGCGGGCGAGAGCCCGAGCAGCCGGATCATGTTGGTGACATGCGACCGGGACCGCCCGAGCCGACTGGCCAGTTCCTCGTGCGTCGCCCCGAAGTCGCGGAGCAGCTGTTCGTACGCCGCAGCCTCCTCCAGCGGGTTGAGCTGCTGGCGGTGGAGATTCTCCAGCAGCGCGTCGCGCAGCATGGCGTCGTCCGCGGTCTCCCGCACGATGGCGGGAATCCGGGGAAGCTCGGCGATCTTCGATGCACGCCACCGGCGTTCACCCATGACGAGCTCGTAGCGCTCGGGGGCCACCTCGCGTACCACGATCGGCTGGAGCAGCCCGACCTCGCGGAGGCTCGCCGCCAGCTCTTCGAGGGCGTCCTCATCGAAGTGAGTCCTGGGCTGGCGCGGGTTCGGGCTGACCGACCCGACGGGGATCTCGCGGAAGGTCGCCCCGTGTACGGGCAGCGGCCCGGTGCCGTCGCCGGAGCCGCGATTCGTCCCCCGGCCGCCGTAGCCACTGGCGTAGTCGGCGTAGTCAGCCGAGGCGGTGCCCGCCTGACCGTCGAGGGGAGGGGGAGCAACCGGGATGAGTGCCCCCAGCCCTCGCCCCAGACCACTGCGCCGAGCACTCATCACGCCGCTCCATTCGAGTCCCGACCCCGTTCCGCGAGTTCGCGCGCCGCGGCCAGATAGGACAGCGAGCCGCGCGACGTCGGATCGTACGTCAGCGCGGACTGCCCATAGCTCGGCGCCTCCGCCAGACGCACGTTCCGGGGGATGGTAGTGGACAGCACCCGGTCCCCGAAGTGTTCCTTGACCTCATGGACGACCTGGTCGGCCAGTCTGGTCCGGGAGTCATACATCGTGAGCAGGATGGTCGACAGACGCAGCTCCTGGTTCAGGTGCGCCTGCACCAGTTCCACGTTGCGCAGCAACATGCCGAGGCCCTCCAGCGCGTAGTACTCACACTGGATCGGGATGAGCAGCTCACGGGCGGCCACGAGGGCATTGACGGTCAGCAGCCCGAGAGAGGGCGGGCAGTCGATGAAAACATAGTCGACGTCCCGTTGCATGCTCGCGATGGCCCGCCGCAGCCGATTCTCCCGCGCCACCAGCGACACCAGCTCGATCTCCGCGCCGGCAAGATCGATCGTTGCGGGCGCGCAGAACAGCCCCGACGCCTCGGCGGACTTCACGATGACCTCGTCGAGGGGTCGATCCCCCACCAGAACCTCGTAGATCGAGGGGACCCCGGAGTGATGGTTGACGCCGAGCGCCGTCGAGGCATTGCCCTGCGGGTCAAGATCGATCACCAGGACCCGGGAGCCATGAGATGCCAGCGCCGCCGCCAGGTTGACCGTCGTCGTCGTCTTCCCCACACCGCCCTTCTGGTTGGCGACCGAGATAATGCGCCGCCGGGTGGGGCGAGGGAATGGTTGTCGTCGTTCTACCGCCAGTGCTTCCACTGCTGCTGCCGCCGCCGCTCCGATCGGGGTCGAGGGATCGAGCAGGTCCAGTGCGGAGAGCGCGGAGTCATAGCCCCGCAAGCCCCCGCCCCTGGTCCCACCC
>NZ_CDWWXA010000024.1:0-45235 GCF_977971845.1 Frankia sp. CeCAU1
CCGCCACCCACTGGTCCGCGCCCCGGTTACGCTTCTCCGGTGGAGGTCGCGGCACCACACCCAGACCACCCGGCACCCACGGCGTCGGAACCGACCGGCGCAGCCATGGCTCTGCGCACCCCGGGCACCCCGGGCACCCCGGGGACCCCGGGGACGATCATCGGCGCGGGCCGGGTCTGGTCACCGCGGGCCCGGTTGGCGGGTTTCGCCGTGCTCGGTGTAGCCGCCGTCGGCGTCTGCGGCCGGGTGTACCTCGTCGACCCCGCCCAGCCGGGCCACTACCCTATGTGCCCGTTCCGGTGGGCCACATCCCTGGACTGCCCGGGTTGCGGCACCCTCCGCGGCCTGCACCAACTCCTGCACGGACACCTCGCGGCCGCGGCCGACTACAACGTCTACTTCGTCATCGCCGCCCCGATGCTGGTGTTCGGCTGGATCGTGGCGGTGGCGCGGGCGGCCGGCTGGCGCCACCCGTTGCCCCGGGTACCGGCCCGCCTGCTTCCCGCCGTTCCGATACTGATCATCACCTTCTGGGTGCTGCGGAACCTGCCGTTGCCCGGCTGCCGCTGGCTCGCATCCTGAACCCGGCGGCTCAACGGCGGCCCAGCAGGTAGCAGGCGATGGCGGCGGTCGCCGCGACGTTCAGCGAGTCGACCCCGTGCGCCATCGGAATCCGGACCCGGGCCGCAGCAGCAGCAGCCGCCGCCGCCGACAGCCCGGCGCCCTCCGTGCCCAGCAGCAGCGCGACCCGGGCCGCCGCCGTCACCGGCGCAGGTGCGGGCGCAGGTGCGGGCGCAGGTGCAAGCGCGGGCGCGGCGCGGGGGGTGAGTCCGGCCGCGAAGGAGCCAAGATCCTCGGCGTCCGCCGCCGGAGTCAGCGCCAGCAGCGTGAACCCGGCATCCCGCAGCAGACCGAGGGCCTCCGGCCAGGGTTCGAGCCGGGCATAGGGGACGGCGAACACCTCCCCCATCGACACCCGCACGGAACGCCGGTAGAGCGGATCGGCGCAGCGCGGGCTCAGGAGCACCGCGTCCATCCCGAGTCCCGCAGCCGAACGGAAAATCGCCCCCAGGTTGGTGTGGCTCACGATGTCCTCACACACCAGTACCCGCCGGGCATCGACCAGGAGGTCGGCGGCGGCGCGGGGCGGCTGGCGGCCCATCGCCGCAAGCGCCCCCCGATGCACCTCGAAGCCGGTGATCGCCGCGAGCACGTCGGGTCCCGCGACGTACACCGGGACGTCAACGCCGAGGTCCGCGGGCACAGCCGCCAGGCGCGCCGGCGAGACCAGGACCGAGCGCGGCCGGTAGCCAGCCCGCAGCGCCCTGGTGATCACCCGTTCGCCCTCGGCGATGAACAGCCCGTCGGCCGGCTCCCGCCGACGGCGCAGCGCGACGTCGGTCAACGAGATGTAGTCGTCGACCCGGGGATCACCCGAATCGTCGATCATGATGACTGGTGGGGCGGCCACGACCGTCACGCCGGCCGGCCCGCCAGCCGACCCCGCACACCTGCTCACGTCACCTGGCACGCCACGACCTCCCGGGCACGGACGCTTCACCCGACCGTAACGTGCCGGCCGCAGAATCAGCGTCCATGGCCGATCCGCAGAAGGCCCCCACGCTGACGCCCGCCATGCCCACGCCCGCCGTCTCCCGTCCCGTCGCCGTTCCCGTTCCCGCCGGCCTGGTCGTCGTCGGCGCCGAACTGGTCGCGACGGTGGACGCCGACCGCCGGGAGATCCGCGGCGGGTGGATCGCAGTGACGAACGGCCTGGTCAGCGCCCTCGGCGGTCCCGACGAGCCACCGCCTCCCGCCGTGCGCACGTTGCGGGCGGACGGCTGCCTGATCACTCCCGGCCTGGTGAACACGCATCACCACATGTACCAGAACCTCACCCGCGCGTTCGCTCCGGCCCTGAACGGTACGCTGTTCACCTGGCTGTCGACCCTGTACCCGCTGTGGTCCCGGCTGGACGAGGAGGCCGTGCACGTCTCCGCCTACGTCGGGCTCACCGAGCTCGCCCTCGGCGGTTGCACGACGACCACGGACCACCTGTATGTGCATCCGCGCGGGGGCGGGGACCTCGTCTCCGCCGAGATCGCCGCGGCGACGGCGCTGGGCATGCGCTTCCATCCCACCCGCGGATCGATGTCGCTGTCGGTGAAGGACGGCGGACTGCCGCCCGACTCGGTGGTGCAGGACGACGACGAGATCCTCGCCGAGTCGGCCCGGCTGGTGGCCCGCCATCACGACCCCTCGCCGGGCGCCATGGTGCGGATCGCCCTGGCGCCCTGCTCACCGTTCTCGGTCAGCCCAGAGCTGATGCGGGCCACGGCGGAGCTCGCCGAGTCGCTCGACGTGCGGCTGCACACGCATCTCGCCGAGGACCCCGAGGAGGACGAGTACTGCCTCGCGCGGTTCGGCCGGCGTCCCATCGACCAGTTCGCCGAGGTCGGCTGGGGCGGCGACCGGGCCTGGGTGGCGCACTGCATCCGCCCGAACCCCGCCGAGGTGGCCCGACTGGGCGCCTGGGGCACCGGGGTCGCGCACTGCCCGAGCAGCAACATGATCCTCGGGGCTGGGCTCGCCCCGGTCGCGGAGCTGCGTGCGGCGGGGGTACCGGTGGGACTGGGCTGTGACGGCTCGGCGTCGGCGGACTCGGCGTCGCTGTGGCTGGAGGCCCGCACGGCGATGCTGCTCGGGCGGCTGCGGCACGGCGCCGCGGCGATGTCGGCCCGGGACGCGCTGGAGATCGCCACTCGGGGCGGGGCCGGCTGCCTCGGCCGAGCCGGGGAGATCGGCGAGCTGTCCGTCGGGGCGGTGGGCGATCTGGTGGCATGGCCCCTCGACGGGGTCGGCTTCGCCGGGGCGCTGTCCGATCCCGTCGAGGCGTGGCTGCGCTGCGGCCCGGTCGCGGCCCGCCACACGGTGGTCGCGGGCCGCGCGGTCGTCCTGGACGGCCATCCGGTGCATCCCGACCTGTCGGCGATGCTCGCCCGCCACCGCGAGCTCGCCGCCGGCATGCAGGCAGCCTTTGACGATGCCGGAACCGCTGATGCCGGAACCGCTGATGCCGGAACCGCTCCCGGCGCCGGGCGGGCCGCGGGTACGACGGGAGCCAGGGCAGCCGGAGCCCGGTGAACGTCGACGGGACCGACCCTGGTGGGATACCTCCGCGAGGTGTTTGATACAAGGCAATGGGCCAGTTCGGGTCGGTTGGCGACGTCACCCGTTCGGCCCAGGAGATGGCGTTCCGGCGACACCCGCCGGGACGCCACCCCCCAGCAGCCGCCGCCGGTGCCGCGTATCGACCCCCCCGATCGGTGCGCATCGCACCGGCGGCGGCCTCGACTGGTCCAGGACCAGCGCGGCCGCGGGCCGGATGAACTGCGCGCCTTCGCCGTCCGTGTGGGCGTGCAGCTGTAGAAGCGGACAGGGGCATCCCGCCGAGGGAAGTATCCGACGGTGTATGTGAGGCCGACACTGGGGGCATGCCGACGTTGCCGACCGATGTCGTCGCCCGTCTGACCGCCGCGCTCGCACCGATCGATACGGCGGTCATCGCTCGTCATCCCGGTGATCCGGGAACCCGCCAGCCGGTGCACACCTGCTACCTGCCCGCCGACCGGATGCGCCCGGACATCGTGCTGGCCTGGGGGGAGGCAGCCCGGGAGCTCCTGGCCGCCCACGGCACCGACCCGGCCAGGCTCGCCGCCGCCACCGGGGGCGAGCCGGACCCCGTCATCGCCGAGCCGGTCCACGCACACGTGCTGCACGCGCTGACCGTTGAACCGGTGCAGGATCTGCGGATCGACCTGGAGGACGGCTACGGCGTCCGGATGGACGACACCGAGGACGCCGACGCCGTCGCGGCGGCCGTCGCCCTGCGCGCCGCCGCAGCGGCGGACGCCCTACCCACGTCCTACGGCCTGCGGATGAAGTCGCTGGACCCGGCTGTCCGGGACCGGGGACTGCGCAGCCTGGACCTCTTCCTCACGGCGCTGGCCGGCGACGACGGCCCACCCGCCGGGTTGGTGCTGACCCTGCCCAAGGTGAGCGCCGCCGCCCAGGTCGCGGTCTTCGCCGATCTGCTCGCCGAACTGGAGCAACGCCTCGGCATCGCCCCGGTGCCCTTCGAGGTGCAGGTGGAGACCCCGGCCGCGGTTCTCGCCCTGCCCGCGCTGGTCGAGACCGGTCTTGCGCTGGGCCCGGGACGCCTCGTCGGGCTGCACGTCGGCACCTACGACTACTCGGCGGCTCTCGGCATCACCGCCGCGCACCAGGCCAGCGACCATCCGGCGGTGGAGTACGCCACCACGCTGATGCAGCTCGTCACCGCCGGCACCGGAATCCGGGTCGCGGACGGGTCCTCGAACCTGCTGCCGATCGAGAGCCCGACGAACGCGACGGACGCGACGGAGGGCACCGCAACTACGGAGGGCACCGCAACTACGGAGGGCACCGCAACTACGGAGGGCACCGCAGCTGTCGAGGACACGGCGGGCCGAGGTGTCCACCGGGCGTGGCGGCGGCACGCCGAGCTGGTGCGCCGCGCCTGGTACCGGGGCATCTACCAGGGCTGGGATCTGCATCCGGGTCAGTTGGTGAGCCGGCACGCGGCGGTGGCCGGCTGCCTGCTGGCCGGGCTCGACGAGGCGCTGGGCCGGCTTTCCTCCTATGCCACCGCGTACGCCACCACGTACGCCACCGCCCGGCATCCGGGAGCGATCGCCGACGAGCCGGCCACCGGCCGCGCGCTCGCCGGGCACGTCCTGCGGGCGCTCGACGCCGGCCTGCTGGACGACGCGAGCCTGGCCGCGGCTGGTCTCGACCGGGTGACGGTCGACCGCTTCGGCGGCAGACCGGTCGCCGCGGGTTGACGACACCCGCCATCCAGGGCGGGTCAGCTCCCCCGATAGGTCGAATAACCGAACGGAGCGAGCAGCAGCGGGACATGATGATGACCCGCCGGGTCCTCGATCACGAACGCGATGGTCACCTCGGGAAAGAACGCCGAGCGGCTCGCGGTGTCGAAGACGAGCCGCCAGGGGCCTGGGATGGTCGCCGGCAGATCCGCCACCCGGCCGTCGTCGTCGGTGACGGCCTCGGTGACCGCGATCCAGCCCGTGGTCGTGCCGTCAAGGGTGCGCACCGCCCGTTCCAACCGGAGCGGCAGCCCGGCGGCTGGCCGCCCCGTGGCCGTGTCCAGGACATGGGTGGACAGACTCACCACGCCTCCTCGGTCGCGTCCTCCGTCGCCGCGGCCCGGGTCGGGCCTCGACCATCCCACCACCCGGGCTGACCATCGCACCACACCGCTCCTGGTCGACCGTGGTGGATACGCCGGTACCCCAGGAACCCTGTAGGTATCGCTGCCGGCAGTATCAGTGCCGGCAGTATCGGGGAGAGTGGACGTGGTCGAGTTTGTTGGGCGGGAGCGGGAACTTGCCACGCTGGACGGGTTGCTTCGGCTGGTGGGATCGGATGTCGGATCGTCGCGACCGGGTCGTTGTCTTCTGGTCCGTGGGCGGCGTCGGATCGGTAAGTCGAGTCTCGTCGAGGAGTTCGTGGAGCGGGCGGGTGTACCCGCGGTGTTCTTCACCGCTGCCGGTGCCTCGGCCGAGGTGGAGCTGAATGCGTTGCGGGACGTTGTTGCCATGTCCGGGCTGCCGGAGCGTGAGGTCTTCGCCGAGGCAGTTCCCGGGAACTGGAGCGCGGCGTTGCGCCAGCTGGCCGGGATCCTGCCGGCGGACCGGCCCGGTGTGGTCGTGATCGACGAGGTTCCGTACCTGATGGAGCGGGTCGACGCGTTCGAGGGTGTGCCGCGGCATGCCCGGGACCGAGAACTGAGCCGGCGGCCCGTCCTGCTGGTGCTGATCGGTTCGGACCTGTCGATGATGGAGGCCTTGAGTTCGTACGGCCGACCGTTTCACCAGCGCGGGCAGGAGCTGGTCCTGGGGCCGCCCAATCAGGCGGAGGTGGGAGAGCTACCCCTGTCGACACGGCCGTCGAAAGAGCGCCGGTACCGGGTCACCGATCCGTATCTGAGGTTCTGGCTGCGGTTCGTCGGCCCACATCTGCCCGAGATCGAGCGCCTGCGGGGAGACCTCACCGTCAGTCGGATCAGGGCGGGATGGACGAGTTGGCGCGGCCGGGCGGTAGAACCGCCGCTGCGTCAGTCCCTCGCCCGCCTGCTCCCGGACGCGGTGCTGCCGTCAGCCCCGGCCTCGGCGCCTACTGGAACCGCTCCAACACTGCCGAGATCGACGTCGTCGGCGCCGACCGGGAACCGGTCGCCAAGGAGCTGTACTTCCTCGGCTCCGTCACATGGCTGGAACGCGCACCGTTCGATGACCATGACCTGGCGACACTGCAGAAACACCGGGCGGCGCTCACGAACCTTCCGCTGCCATTGGTCGCCATCAGCCGCAGCGGAGTTACGGCCACCGGTCTCGCCGCATCCTACGGCCCAGCCGAACTCATCACCGCCTGGCAGCAAAGATGAACGGTATTGTGCCACGGTCGTTCGACCTAGGCGCCGATGATCAGGCAGCGGTGATCAGGCGCCGGATGCGCAGGGCCGTGATCTCGGCCTGCTGACCGGCCGCGATGCGCAGCTCGTCCGCGGGATCGTTGTCCAGCCGTGCCCGCAGCAGGGCGAGCATCTCCTCCGCGTCACGGCCCGCCGCCCGGACCAGGAAGATGTAGCCGAAGCGCTCCTCGTAGGCCGCGTTCCCCTGCTCGAAGGCCGCCCTGACTTCCGCCGTCGCCTGGTCCATCGCAGCCTGCTCCCGTCGGGGGGCGTCGAGGGACACCACGGTCGCCCTCGCCGTGGTGGGCGGGGCCGGCGTGTGGGCCGGGCGCTCCCCGATCCGGGGATGCGCGGTGAACGCCTCCAGCCAGGCCGATTCGGGCAGGTTCCACCATTCCTGCTCGGCTGCCGGCAGCAGGGCCGCGAGGGTCCCGAAGGGCCGACGGGCCGCCACGGCCGCGGCCCAGTCCTCGGACTCGCAGCAGGCCAGCAGCTCCTCGCGAGCCGCGTCCGGGGACAACGCGTCGAACCAGCGCATCGCGAGCGCCTCCCGCCCGACGGGCGTCGGAGCGCCGGTGAGCCGCAGCCTCGCCAGCCCGCCGTCGGGTATCGCGTCGACCCGCACGTGGGTGGCCTGGATCGGGACCTCGAGATCGAAAAGGTGACGGGTGTTCGGCTGCACCCGGATCCGCGGCAGCATCGGGTACCACTCGGTGATCGCGGTGACGTCGTCGGGGTCGAGAAGGTCGGGGTTGTCCGCCGCCCAGAGGGCCACCGCCCGGGGCGCGTTGCCGCGGAAGTGCCGGGTGTCAACCTCGGCCCGCACGATCGTGCCCTGCGTCGCGAGCCGGACCACCGCCCAGTCGTGGCCGTCCCCACGGCGCCGGCGGGTCTCCCAGCCCTCCCCCATCGCCCGGGCCTCACCCGAGGCGTTCAGGTTATGGCGGTCACCGTAGTGCATGTCGCTGGCGGCCACCACGACACCGCCCAGGTAGGCGGCTGCGAGATCGGAGGTCACCCGGTCGAACATCCGGGGGTCCGGCACCACCGTGCCATGCACCCGCAGCCGGGCGACTCCGCCATCCGGGTGGATGGTCAGGCGCAGATGGGTGATGCGGGTCCGGCCCTGGTCAGCCACCGGCAACACGTTGGCCGCGTCCGGCACGATCGGCGTCCGCGGCACCAGCGGGACCCAGGCCACGGACTCCTCGGCGGCCTCCGCCGCGGAGGGATACCCGGGCAGGGTGGCGCCGTGCACCTCGACGGCCCCGGGAGCGTTGCCGGTGAAGTGGGTGGTGTCCACGGTCACCGCGTGGGCGATGCCGGGTGAGCCCAGCCGGATGATGGCCCAGTCGGATCCGGGAAGATCCCGCCGCCGACGGGTCTCCCAACCGTCGGTCCACTGGCCCCGTTCGGTGAACACGCCCGGCCGCACGACCGGCGGTTCGGGCAGCAGCATCCGTTCGGCGAACGCGAAGAACTCGTCGTTGACGGCCACGACCGTACCGCCGAAACGGGCCGCCGCGAGATCGACAAGATTCGTCAGGTCGGGCGCGTCGCTCATCGGGTCCTTTCACGGGGTCAACCGGCCGTACGAAACCGGACTGTTCACGTGTCGTCGGGTGGCCGCACGGCCCGTCACCACCGTGCGGACCGGATCAGGCCAGGACGACGTGTTAGCGGGGCGCAAAGCGTACTTCGGGCCTGCTCCCTCGGGAGTGGTCCGCGTCGGTGGGTGCATCGGATCACATCCGTGGGGAGGGCTCCGGTACGCCGGACGGTCCCGCGGCCCGGCCGGGTGATGCCTACCTCTCTAATAGCCGCCCCCGCGGAGGACGATCCCCGTCCGCTCGCCGCCCCCGCAGATAGGTCGCCCGCACCACCCCGTTCAACACGCGTCCGGCATAGGGGGTGAGCGGGTGGCGGTGGCGCAGCATCGAGGGCTCCACCAGGAACGACGCATCCGCGTCAAAGATCACCAGATCGGCGTCGGCGCCGATCGCGATGCGCCCCTTGCCGGTCAGTCCTACCAGGTCGGCCGGTCCGGCGCACATCCAACCGACGACGTCGGTGAGGGTGTGCCCCCGCGCCCGGGCCTGAGTCCAGACCGCGGGTAGCCCGATCTGGACAGACGCGACGCCACCCCACGCCGCCGCGAAATCACCGGTGTCGATCTGCTTCAACGCGGGAGTGGACGGCGAATGATCAGTGACGATCCCGGCGAACAGGCCCTGGGCCACCCCGTCCCACAACCGGTCCAGATTCCTGCTGTCCCGGATGGGAGGTGCGCACTTGAAGACGGTAGCTCCGTCGGGGACCTCCTCGGCCGTGAAGGTCAGGTAGTGCGGGCACGTCTCCACCGTCATCGGCAACCCCGCGTCCCGCGCCGCGAGCACGTCGTCGAGGGCATCGGCCGCCGCGAGATGCAGCACGTGCAGGCGGGCACCGGTGGCGGCGGACAGCGCCGCCAGCGCGGCCACGGCCTCGGTCTCCGCGGCCGGCGGGCGCGACGCCAACCAGCTGGCGAAGGCCCGCCCCACGGTGGGAGGTGCCACGGCGAGAACAGAGGGCGCCTCGGCGTGCACGACGGTGAGGGCCCCCATCCGGGCGGTGCGCCGGGCTGCGGCCCCGAGGACGTCCATCGAGACGTGCGGGAACTCCTCGACCCCCGACGGGGCCAGGAAGGCCTTGAATCCGAAGACCCCGGCGCCGTGCAGGGCGGCCAGATCATCGAGGTTGCGGGCATCGGCGCCGATGATGCCGCCCCAGAAGCCGACGTCGACGGCGACCTGGCCGGCCGCCACCGCACGTTTGGCGGCCAGGGCGGCGAGCGAGGTCGTCGGCGGAACGGAATTCAGCGGCATGTCGATGATCGTGGTGACACCACCGGCCGCGGCGGCCCGGGTCGCGGTCGCGAACCCCTCCCACTCGGTCCGCCCCGGTTCGTTGATGTGCACGTGGGAGTCGACCACGCCGGGAAGCAGAGCCAGCTCGCCGAGGTCCGTGACCAGGGTCCCGGGAGGGATCTCGTCCGCGGCGGTGATCGCGGCGATCCGGCCGTCCGCGACGTGCACGGCTGCCGGACGCTCGCCCCCGGGCAGCACGACTCGCCGTGAGAGTAGCACCTGTGGCCGCTCCGGCAGAACGTCCGCGGTGGGCTCGTTCATGCCGCCGGAACACCTTGTCCCGGCGTCGTCGGAGGCGCGGCCGTCGGAGGCGCGGCCGTCGGAGGCGCGGCCGTAGGAGGCGCGGCCGTAGGAGGCGCGGCCGTAGGAGGCGCGGCCGTAGGAGGCGCGGCCGTAGGAGGCGCGGCCGTAGGAGGCGCGGCCGTAGGAGGCGCGGCCGTAGGAGGCGCGGCCGTAGGAGGCGCGGCCGTAGGAGAGATGGTGACGAGGTCCTCGGGTCGCACCGGAACGCGCCGCAGATCCCGTCCGACGGCGACCCGGATCGCCGCGATGATCGCCGGGGTCGCGGTACAGGTAGGCGCCTCCCCCACGCCCTTCACCCCGTAGGGCGCATCCGGCTGCGGATGGGTGACGGCGACGAAATCGAGGTCCGGGACGTCGGCGATGGTCGGCAGCAGATAGTCGTGAAACGTGGGATTGACCACCACCCCGTCCACCGTGACCAGCTCCTCCATGACGGCGAGGCCCAGCCCCTGGGCAGTGCCCCCCTCGACCTGACCACGCAGCGCCAGGGGATTGAGCACCGTACCGCAGTCCTGGGCCAGCGCCATCGACACGACCCGCACGAGACCGAGGTCGACATCGACATCGACGACCGCGCGGTGCGCCGCGGCGGCGAAGGCCACGTGCGGATCGCCCTGTCCGTCGGCATCCAGCGCGGAGGTACGCCGGTGGTGGAAGGTGTACTCCGCTTCGATCGGCCCGTCGGCCAGCGCCTCGGCGAGCGGAACCCGCAACCCGGCCTCCACCCCGACGATCTCCCCGGCGTTGACGGTCAGCGTCCGTCGAGGTGCCTCGACGACCTCCGCGGGCAGCCCCGCGACCCGGGCGACCCGGGCGAGCAGGCGATCGGCGACCGCGGCGCAGGCTCCGCGCACGGCGCCTCCGCTCATCCAGGTCTGCCGGGACGCGCTGGTCGATCCGGCACTGCCGACCGCGGTGTCCGCGGGCGCCAACACGACCTGTTCGACGCCGAGCTCGGTGCGGGCGATCTGCCCCGCGATCGTCACGAACCCCTGGCCCACCTCGGCGCACGCGCTGTGCAGCCGGACCCGTACCGTTCCGTCCTCAGCCAGCTCCAGGCGGGCGCGGGCAACGGAGGAGTCGTCCATGCCCTCCGAGAAGAGCAGGTTCTTGTAGGCCAGGGCGTAGCCGACCCCCCGACGGACCCGGCTCGGTTCGGCCGCGGCCGGTCGGCCGCCGGGCAACGCGGTCACCGCGACGTTCGCCGGCATCGCCGACGGGAGCGGACGCGAGGCCACCGCCTCGATGACCTCCCGCGCCGGCAGCGGTGCGCCCATCACCTGACCGGTGGGCAGCACATCCCCCGGTCGGACGGCATTGCGGACGCGCAGGTCCACCGGATCCATGCCGAGGGCGTCGGCCAGCCTGTCCATCTGGGCCTCGTGACCGATGGTCACCTGCGGCACCCCGAACCCCCGCATGGCGCCGCACGGGGGGTTGTTGGTCCGCACGACGACTCCGTGCAGGTGGGCGTTCGGGACCCGGTACGGACCCGCGGCATGGGTGACCGCGTTCGCCAGCACCGCCGGCGAGGACGACGCGTAGGCACCGCCATCCAGCACCAGCCGTGCCCGCACGCTGACCAGGTTCCCGTCGGCAGTGGCGCTGTGCTGGAACCACATCCGGGCCGGATGCCGGTGCGGATGGCCCAGGAAGGACTCGACCCGGTCATAGGCGATCCGCACCGGAAGCCCCGTAGCCCGGGCGAGCAGGGCGCCGTGGATCTGAAGAGTGACGTCCTCCCGGCCGCCGAAGGCACCCCCCACACCGGCCAGGGTGAGACGGACGAGCTCCTCCGGGAGACCGAGGCAGGCCGCGATCTGCTCCCGGTCCGAATGCAGCCACTGGGTCGCCACCCGCAGGTCCACCCCACCATCGGCGGCCGGCATCGCCAGGGCCGCCTCGGGAGCGAGAAACGCCTGGTCCTGCATCCCGACGAGGTACTGGTCCTCGACCACCACCGGGCCGAGCGCGTCGGGATCGCCGTGGCGCAGCTCGATCTCACGGTACAGGTTGCCCGCCGGATGCAGCGGCTCGGCATCCGGCTGCCATACCCGGTCGGGGTCGGTCGAAGGTGCCAGCGGCTCGTAGTCCACCTCGATCGCGGCGAGCGCCCGGCGCGCGGTCCGGACGTCAACCGCGGCCACGGCGGCAACCGGCTCCCCTGCGTACCGAACCTCGGTCGCGGCGAACACCGGTTGGTCGGCGACGATCAGCCCGTAGGTGGCCGTGCCCGGGACGTCGGCGGCGGTCACCATCCCCACGACGCCGGGCAGCCGGCGCGCGGCGTCGACGTAGACGCGCCGGATCCGCGCCCGGGCATGGGGCGATCGTAGGGTGCGGGCGTGCACCATCCCCGGAACACGCAGATCACCAACGTAGGAGAAGCTACCGGTCACCTTGTCCGGCCCATCCGGACGACGCACCGGACGACCGATCCCCGGACTCATCGGCCCACCCCCCGGCGGGGCGGAGCAGGTGCATCCCCCGAAAGTAGGGTGCCCCGCTCAGCCTGCACTGTTCTGATGGCAGCGAGTATCCGGCCGTAACCCGTGCACCGGCAGATGTTGCCGGCCAGCGATTCCCTGATCTCCTCCTCGTCCGCATCCGGCCGCCGGGTGAGCAGGTCCGTCACCGCGACCACGAACCCGGGGGTGCAGAAGCCGCACTGCACGGCACCCTCCTCGAGGAACGCCGCCCGCACGGCCCTGGCGGGTCCCGCCGTCCTCAGACCGGCAACGGTGCTCACCTGGGCGTCGTCGGCGTCCGCGGCGAGCACCGTGCAGGACGCCACCAACCGGCCGTCCAGGAGAACGGAGCAGGCACCGCAGCGCCCCTGCTCACACGCGTCCTTCACCGAGGTCACCCCGATGACGTCCCGCAGGACGGTGAGCAGGGAGTCCCCGATCCAGGCGCCGGCCACCGTGTGCAGGAAGCCGTCGACATGGAGGTGATATGGCGCGACGACGCCGTCGTCCGGCCAGGACGACCCGGCCGGCGGTCCGGCCGGGACTTCCCCCGCGAAACGGGCGGTCATGGCCGGACGTCCCGCTCGACTCGGGGGTCCACCGGCGCCCCCGCGGCATCCAGGCATCGGGTGAACGCCCGGGCGGCCAGCACGCCGGCAGCATGCCGGCGGTAGTCGGCGGAGACCCGCGGACCCGCCGCGAGCTCCGGCCCGACCCGCGAGACCGCCTCGCCTACCAGCTCACCGAACCGGCGGGCCGCCGACGAGGACGCGGCCCCTGCGGACCAGTCCACCGCGTCGTGTGCGAACCGCTCGGCGACGGTCATCCGGATCGGCAGCCGACCCACCCCCCCGATCGCGCAGGCCAGTCGATGGCGCATCCGGTCGACGAGGACGGCGCACGACACCAACGCCTGGTAGGCGGCCTGCCTGCCCCCAATCTTGAGATAGCTCTGCGGTCCGGCCGGCCGCGGCAGCCTTACCGCGGTGACCAGGGCGTCGGGGGCGAGCCCGTCGGCGAGGAACGCGGGCAGCGTCATCCGGCCAGGTCCGCGCGGCGAGGCCACGAGGATCTCGGCGTCCGCGGCGGTGAGGAAGGTGAGCAGGTCACCGGTGGGACGTGCCGAGCCCAGCGCGCCACCGACCGTGCCGAGGTTGCGGATCTGCGCGGAACCGACCACCCGGGCGGCGAGAGCGAGGCCGGGCGACAGTGACCAGCCCGCGAGGTCGGTGTAAGTCACGCCCGCACCGACGGTGAGCGAATCCGCCCCGGCGCCGCGGACCCGCAGTTCCAGGACCCGGCGCAGGGCGACTACCGCCCCCGGCCGACGCTCGCCGGACCGGAGGGCGGGGACGAGATCGGTGCCGCCGCCCAGCAGATCGACCGCCCTGCCAGCGTCATGGGCGGTCGCCAGCATCTCCACTGCCTCCCCTACCGTGCGTGGACGGAAGATGACGGCCGTCGCACCGCTAGTCGTCACAGCGGCCTCCCCCGCCCGATCCGACCAATGGTCCGACCAGTGGAAGGAAGCGCGGGAGGGGATGACGCGGGAAGCCGGCAGGCGATCCGGGGGTCAGGCAGGCGGACGAACGCTGCATAAGAACCGACCATAACGGCGGAAGGTTACGTGGATGTTCATCAAGACAGACGCTCAGTGACATAGTTCTGATCTTTCTTGGCGGCAGCGTTCATCACCTCACCTGCGCTATCTCACCCGTGTTATCGCCAGCTTCCACCCGCACCGACCCAGACCAACGCCCCGGCGTCACCCAGTGTTACCTTACCGATGCTGGCGCGAACTGCGGAGAGGGATGCGACAGGTTTGAGGTGGACATGTCACGCCGGTCGACCTGCGTCTTCCGGCCGCCGTTCATGCTGCGGTTGCGGCTGGAGTATCCCGATGCGGGCTTCACCAACACGATCCTCTTCTGTCTCCAGCCGGAGGACGACCGGACGACCCGCATCTACACCCGAGTCCTGCGTGACGATCTCGGCGGCGACGCCGAGCGGCTGGCCGCTACCGCGGCGGTAGCGGACGCCGGCGGCTGGCCGCTACCGCCGGGTGTCGGGGGCCGATCCCCGCCGCGCTGCCACCCGGTCAGGGCCGGGTGCGGAGGTCAGGGCCGGGTGTAGAGGTCAGGGCCGGGTGTAGAGGGCGCAGCCCCATCCGGCCAGCGTGCGCAGCGGGAACGGCAGCCGGCAGCCGAGATCGGCTGCGGCCGTGTCCACCGCGGCCAGCTCTCCCAGCACCGCCTCCCAGGGTGCGTCACTCATCACCCCGAGCAGGGGCAGCGCGCACGCCGCCCGCACCCAGCCCTGGTCGACCACCACGTAGCCCCCGCCCATGCCCTCGAGGGCCCGAGCGGCGGTCACCATGTCGTCGTCCCGCGCCCCGACGACGATCAGATGCCCCGGCGGCTCCGCCGTCGTGACCGCGAGCGCGCCCCGGGTCAGCCCGCACCCGCGGAGCAGCCCGATGTCGATCTCGTCCGAGGAGCCGTCCCGACCGAAAATTGCAATCTTGAGAAGGTCCCGAGACGGATCGGCTACCGCCCAGCCGTCCCGCAGGGTGGGTTCCACCCGCACGGTACGGAGTCCACGCGGGTGGGAGAGGCCGGAGACCTGGCCCGTCCCGGTCATCCGCAACGCCCGCGCTGGTCCACCGACGGGCGGCGCCGTCCCCGGGTCGCGGGGGGGGATCGACGCTCACCACGACCACACTGGCATCCTGCCGGTGGGACCGTCGCAGGCCGAGTGATGCGAAGGAGCCGGCGTGCAGGTTCGCCGGGAGTCGTGTCCGGCTGGTGGCCCAGGCGGGCGAGATGTCGAGGTTGTCGAACAGGGGTCGGCCGCATTCCGCGGCGATCCGGCCACCCGCCACCACCACATCGGGCGGCGCGGTTCCGGCCAGGGAGGAGACGACCTGGAGATCAGCGAAGCGGGTGGGCGCGATTGACCCCAGGGTGGGTTCCAGATCGTGCCTGCGGGCGGGGAGCAGGGAGAACCGCCGGATGGCGTCGATCTGGCCCATCCCCCGACCGACCGCGAGTCGCACGTCGTGATCGAGATGCCCGACCGTGGCAAGCTCCGCGACCGATCTGGCCCTGCCCCGGACCGGCGCGGCCCCGCTGCCTGCCGCCCACAGCAGACCGCCGGCCTCCGTGGCGGACGACTTGACGGGCGCCGCCCCTACCGAGGACAACGCGGTCAGCGCGGAGGCGGGCGGTATCGGAGGCACCTCGACGACCGGGGCTGCGGGCGCCCCGGTCCCGGGGACCTGCCTCCCGGGCACCTGCCCCGCTCGGACCAGCACCCGCAACGGGGTCGAGGATCCCGTCACCAGATCCACACCGCGCAGACCGCCCAACGCGACCAGGACGGCCGGGTCGGTCACCAGGGTGACGGTTCCCCGCGGGACGATCAGGCGAGCCAGTTCCCCCGGAGTGAGCAGCGTCTCCTCGACGCGCAGGCCGGCGTCGACATAGGCCGGCAGGACGAATCTCCCGGCGGCGTCGAGCGAGCGCCGACCCGCCAACGTTCCCGGCTTCGTGACCGCGGCGATGTAGCACCCCACGATCAGGATGTCCCGCGCGGCCACGGCACCGCTGTGGACGGCGACGACAAGCCCACCGCGTACGACGAGGTCGGCTTCCTCCTCACCCGCGGCCACCCGACGCAGTCGAGCGAGCTGTGCCTCTGACGGACGCAGCAGGTCCGCGCCGACCACGGGTACCTGCCCGGTCGGACCAGTAGCCGCCGCCGGATCACGCGGGTCGACCGCGGGAGCGGTGGTGGAGGAGGTCGTGCCCGACGCCGCGGTGCGGGCCGACGCCGCCGATCGGTGGGGCGACGCCGCCGATCGGTGGGGCGACGCCGCCGATCGGTGGGGCGACGCCGCCGATCGGTGGGGCGTGGCAGAGGAGACGGTCGGCTGGGACGCCCCGCCGGGCACCGTCATCAGTCGGGGTCCCCGGCTGGAGCGTTCGGCGTTCATGGCGGCCTCTCGTCTGCCGGTCAGCACCGAGTCTGCATCCGATGGCGGCACGCCCGGAACGGGATCACGTATGACCAACGGCGAAATCACCCCCATTACTTCCTTTACGCTGAGACAAGCCGGGTGTCCCCGGAGCCGGCGGACCGGCACCACCCGCCGGGAGGGCGGCGATGGTGTGATTGTTGTTTGCCACGTGCCATTACCCACCACGTGCCATTACCCACCACGCGCCGGAGCCAGCCGGTAACGCGGGTGGAACACCCTGTTGACCAGAGGCGGGAAGAACACGACGATCCCGGCGATCATGCCGACCGCGGCGCGGCCCCGCCCGAAGACCAGTGTGAGCAACCGAACCCCTGTCAGCCTCATTCCGGGCGTACCCCCACCTGCCGGCCGGTCCGACCGGCCCGAGCGGTTCCCCGGACGCTAGAAAGGATGCGTATCGGCCCCATCGCGCCCGGGTGAATTACCAGTAACTCCATTCTTACTGTTGACGGAACCACACTCCCGCGGCGTCCCCGGCAATGTCGGGACAGAAACCTGGACGAAACTTTTCTTGAGCTACGAGAGCGTCGCCGTTCACCTGACCGTCACATTGCGCCCCGATATGTCCGACGAGCATCTGGGCCGGAGCTTCGCCGGCGTGTCGTGGACCGCGCCGAACCGAACCAGGCCGGCGGCATTCCCCGACCTGCTAGGCTTCGCATTCGTGCTGCTGAGCCCCCATGAACAGGAACGACTGCTGATCCATGTGGCGGCCGGGCTCGCCCGTGAACGGCGAGCCCGTGGGCTGCGGCTGAACCATCCCGAAGCGACCGCGATCATCACCTCGTTCCTGCTGGAGGGCGCGCGGGACGGTCGCGGCGTCGCGGACCTGATGAGCGCCGGGCGAACCGTGCTCACCCGGGACGACGTCATGGAGGGCGTGCCGGAGATGCTCGGCGAGGTGCAGGTCGAAGCCACCTTCCCGGACGGCACCAAGCTGGTCACCGTCCACCGGCCGATCCCGTGATCCCCGGGGAGATCCTGACCGGCGACGATCCCGTCGAGATCAACGCCGGACGCCCGGTACGCACGGTGCTGGTCCGTAACATGGGCGACCGGCCGGTGCAGGTCGGCTCGCACTACCACTTCGCCGCGGCGAACCCCGCTCTCGACTTCGACCGGGCGAGTGCCTGGGGCCACCGGCTCGCGGTGCCCGCCGGCACCGCGGTCCGCTTCGAACCCGGCGTGGAACGCGAGATCGAACTGGTGCCGCTGGCCGGCGCCCGGGTCGTGCCGGGCCTGCGACCGGAATCGGCCGGCCCGTTGGACGCCGCGAGCGGCACCCGGATTGCGGACACCGCGACGATTGAGGATATATCGGGCTTTCAGGGAGAGGGTTCGTGAGCCGACTCGACCGCTCCCGCTACGCGGCCCTGTACGGCCCCACGGTCGGCGACCGTATCCGGCTCGCGGACACCGACCTGTTCATCGAGGTGACGGAGGACCGCAGCCGCGGGCCGGCGGGCACCGGGACCGGTGACGAGGCCGTCTTCGGGGGCGGCAAGGTCATCCGTGAGTCGATGGGGCAGTCCCTGGCAACCCGCGCCGAGGGTGCGCCCGACCTCGTCATCACCGGCGCCGTCGTTCTCGACCACTGGGGTGTGGTCAAGGCCGACGTGGGGATCCGCGACGGCCGGATCGTCGCGCTGGGTAAGGCCGGCAACCCGGACACAATGGACGGCGTCCATCCCGAGCTGGTGATGGGGCCCGGCACCGAGATCATCGCCGGTAACGGGAAGATCCTCACCGCCGGCGCGGTGGACTGCCACGTCCATCTGATCTGCCCGCAGCAGGTTCCGGAGGCGCTGGGCGCCGGCATCACCACGCTGATCGGCGGCGGCACCGGCCCGGCCGAGGGCACGAAGGCGACGACGGTGACGCCCGGATCCTGGAACCTGGCGCGGATGCTGTCCGCGCTGGACGACTGGCCGGTCAACGTTGTCCTGCTCGGCAAGGGCAACACGGTCAGCGACGAGTCGATGTGGGAACAGCTGCGAGCCGGGGCGGCCGGCTTCAAGCTGCACGAGGACTGGGGGACGACGCCGGCCGCAATCGACGCCTGCCTGCGGGTCGCCGACGCCGCCGGCGTCCAGGTTGCGCTGCACTCCGACACCCTGAACGAGGCCGGCTTCGTCGAGGACACGCTGGCCGCCATCGCCGGCCGGGCGATCCATGCCTACCACACCGAGGGGGCCGGCGGCGGGCATGCCCCGGACATCATCACGGTCGCGGCCGCCGGCAACGTGCTGCCGTCATCGACGAATCCGACCCGCCCGCACACCGTCAACACCCTCGACGAGCACCTCGACATGCTGATGGTCTGTCACCATCTCAACCCCAGCGTGCCCGAGGACCTGGCCTTCGCCGAGAGCCGGATCCGGCCGTCGACGATCGCAGCCGAGGACATCCTGCACGACCTGGGCGCGATCTCGATGATCGGTTCGGACTCGCAGGCGATGGGCCGGATCGGCGAGGTCGTCCTGCGTACCTGGCAGACCGCGCATGTGATGAAGCTCCGGCGCGGGTCCCTGGCCGGCGACGATCGGGCCGACAACACCCGGGCCCGGCGCTACATCGCCAAGTACACGATCTGCCCGGCGGTGGCGCACGGCCTGGACGCGGAGATCGGCTCGGTGGAACCCGGCAAGCTCGCCGACCTGGTGCTGTATGACCCGGCGTTCTTCGGGGTGCGGCCGTCGCTGGTCCTCAAGGGCGGGTTCATCGCCTGGGCCGCGATGGGCGATGCGAACGCCTCCATCCCGACCCCGCAGCCGGTGCTGCCCCGGCCGATGTGGGGAGCCGCCCGTGGTCCGGCCGCCGCGTCGTCGTTGATCTTCGTTGCCCCGGCGGCGATCGAGGACGGGCTGCCCGGACGGCTGGGGCTCGCCACCCCGGTGGTGCCGGTCGCGGATGTGCGCCGCCGCGGCAAGGCGGATCTTCCCGAGAACACCGCGACACCGGACATCCGGGTGGACCCCGACACGTTCACCGTCACGGTGGACGGTGAGGCGATCGAGGCGGATCCGGTGAGCGAACTTCCGATGACCCAACGCTACTTTCTGTTCTGAATGTTCTGATTCTGAGTGTTCCGACGGTTCTTACCGCGGCTGTCACTGCGTATCCAGAGGCTTCCAGGTCCGATGAATTTTCCGGGCCCGATGAATGTAAACGCCACAGCGGTTCGGATACGGACTAACGCCGGGAGCGGCTACGGTGACGATTGAGGGCGATACCGCACGGGACGGCGGGATCGAGGACGTGGCTGGTCCGACCGGGCGATCCGGACGGCGGGCGACGCTGCTGGTCCTCGCGGACGGCCGGATGCCCACGGGAGGTCACGCCCACTCGGGCGGTGTTGAAGCAGCGGTGACGGACGGGAGTCTGGCGAACCTGTCCGATCTGGCGGCCTTCCTCGTCGGACGGCTCACCACGACCGGCCTGGTCGCCGCGGCCTTCGCGGCCGCGGCCTGCCGGGCCGGCACGCAGCCGGGTCCCGCGACGCGGGCGCCACACGCCGACCACGTCCCCACCGCATCCGCCACACCCGCCACCATCGCCACACCCGCCACCATCGCCACCATCGCCACCTTGGACGCCGAGCTTGACGCCCGGATGCCCTCCCCCGCCCAACGCGACGCGAGCCGGGCTCAGGGGCGCACGCTGCTGCGAGCGGGCCGGGCCGCCTGGCCCGTGCCGCCCGGTCCACGTGCACCGCACCACCCGTGCGCACTAGGCATGGTCGCCGCGGGCGCGGGCCTGCGTCCCTCGGACGCCGCCCTGGTCGCCGCCCACACCACGGTCACCGGACCCGCGACCGCCGCGACCCGCCTGATGGGGCTGGACCCCTTGGCCGTCACCGCCGTGCTCGCCCGGCTCGCCGACGAGGTCGAGGCGATCGCGCTGGCCGGCGCGGAGGCTTCCCGACGCCCGCCCCGGCTGCTGCCCGCCGTCACCGGTATCCGCCTCGATCTCCTGGCCGAACGGCACCGCACCACGGCGCTACGGATGTTCACGTCCTGACCGGTGCCCGCCGACTCGTCGTCATCGGTCCCAGACCCGGCCCGTCGGCTACTCGGCCGATCGCGATCGCGCGGCGCCGGGTGGGCCCGCGGGCGCCGGCCGATCCCGTCGCCCCCGGCTGGCACCATGGCAGCCATGAGACGGGGGGTCATCCTGGGCGGGGTCGCGGCCGGGCCGGAGGGCCCCCTCGTCACGGCCGCCCGAACGGGCCGCACGGCCGTACGGGCACGGGCCGTCATCCGGGTCGAATCGGCTCCGGACGGCACGGCGAGGCTCATCGAGTTGCGCTCCGACGTGCCGATCGTCCTGCGCCAGACCGGAGCATCCCCTGGTCGGACCAGGGCCTCGTCTACGGTGCCCGCGCTGTCCGCGGACGCGCTGCCGACCGCGACGGTTCACCTGGTCAACGCGGCCGCCGGACCGCTGGCGGGTGATGATCTGGGACTCGACATCTCCGTCGGCAGCGGGGTGCGCCTGGTGGTGCGTTCGGTGGCCGCGACGATGGCCCTGCCCGGTCACGGGCCCGGGCCGTCCCGCTTCACCGTGTCGGCACGGGTGGCCCCGGGTGGCGCGCTGGACTTCGCGCCGGAGCCGACCGTCGCGGCGCGGGGCTCGGACCATCTCCTGGTGACCGATGTGCACCTGGCGACCACGGCCTGGCTACGGCTGCGCGAGGAGATCGTGCTGGGCCGATTCGGGGAGACGACCGGATCGATACGTAGCACCCTGCGGGTGGACGTGGACATGGACGCCCATGCGGAGGTGGATCCGCCATCCGAACCGACCCCCCTGCTGCGCCAGGATCTCGTCCTCGGTCCCCAGATACCTGGCCTGGCCGGACCAGCCCTCCTCGGCTCGGCTCGTGCCGTCGGGTCGCTCCTCGTCGCGGGGCCCGATCCGGTGGGCTCTCCGGCAGCCCGGCGGGAATCCGTGCCGGCAAAGAGGGCGGAATCCGGCGCGCAGGCGGCCGTCGCGGACGGAGTGGCGCTGCTTCCCCTGGCTGGTCCGGGTTATCTCATCTCCGCCCTCGCCGAGAATGCGGTTACTCTCCGACATCGCCTGGAACGAGGGCCGGCTCCTGCCACGGTCTGACTCGGACGCCCAGTCAGGCGCGGGCGGCGGTGCCGTGGAGCCGATAGAACAAGCGCGACCGCCTGTTCGGCGCGGGCCCGGCGGTTACTGTCGGTCCAGGCCGGAGGCCGACCCAGCAGGGCGACGATCTGATTGTCGCGGATGGTGAGGCCGACCGCCAACCGGTCCTGTTCGACTGTCCCGGCCGGGATGGATGACTCGCTCACGCGACGGAGCGTTCCCAGCCACCGCCCTCTACCGACTCGGCCACGGCACCCCGTCCTACCTCGGGACCACCGGCTAGGTCCGGGGCTGATCGGTCGATCCGCCCCGGACCGGCGGCGAGGCCGATGACGATGCCGTGACGGGCCACCGCGTAGGGGTGGGCGTCGGTGTGGACGTAGGCGTGGGGGAAGCCGGGGCCACGGCCGGCGCGGGGACCGCCGAGGCTGTCGCCATCACCAGGGGTGTTGCGGGCACCGTGGACGAGGCGGATGGCGAAGCCGATGAGCCGGCGGAGGCCGATGAGCCGGCGGAGTCGGGCGGCCCGGCCACCGAACCCTCACGCCGTTCACCCGGGCCATTCGGATACTCGGGGGTGGCGGCCGGGGCACCGTGATCCTGGTAGGTACGTCCCTTCCAGGCCGCTCCCCGCCCGGCCCGCTTGAGCCGCGCCGAGTCCACCGTCATCGCGAGGTACAGCACGGCCACTCCGGGGAGCAGCAGGGCCAGCGGCAGCGGCTGACAATAGTAGCGGGTCATCGGCAGATAGGTGACAGTCATGATCAACCAAGCGATCCCACCGACGAGAGCCGTGGCGACGTCGCCGGTCACGATGCCCACGATGGTCGCGACCACTGGGATGACAAAGACCAGGCTCAGCCCCAACACGGTCCCGACCAGCAGCGACGGGGAGTGCCGCAACTGCGCATAGGCGCTGCGGGACACCATCTTCCACAGATCCGCGAGCCGCGGATACGGGCGCTGGCTGTGGACCTGCTCGGCGAGTCCGAGCCACGTCCGCCCACCCGAGCGCTTGATGATCCGCGCGATCGCCACGTCGTCGATGACGGCGCCGCGCACCTCCGCCAGTCCACCGGCCGCCGCAAGGGCCTCCCGGCGGATCAGGGAGCATCCGCCGGCCGCGGCGGCCACCCGCGAACCCGGCCGGTTCGACCACCGGAACGGGTACAGCATCGCGAAGAAGTGCACGAAGGCCGGGACGATCAGACGCTCCCAGCCGGTCTGCACCCGTAGCACGGCCATCTGCGACACCATGTCCAGCTTCTGGGAGGTCGCCGACTCGACGAGCGCGGTCAGCGATCCCGGGCGGTGGGAGATGTCCGCGTCGGTGAGGAGCAGGAAGTCGACGTCGCCAGCGCACTCGATGCCCCGCCGCAGCGCCCACAGCTTCCCGGTCCAGCCAGTGGGGGGTTCGGTGGATGTGGTCATGGCCGGCGTCACGTTGGTCTCACCACGCGCGGCGGCCTGTTCCGCCAGGTCCCGGGCAACCTCCGTGGTCCCGTCGGTGGAACCGTCGTCCACCAGGATCAGCTGGACAGGACCGGGATAGTCCTGGGCAAGCAGCGTCGGAAGCGTCACGGGAAGCACGTCGGCCTCGTCCCGAGCCGGCACGACGATCGCCACACTGGGCCAAGCGGTCGGCGCCTGCCGGGATGGCAGGCGCTGATCGGTCCGCCAGAAGAACCCATGGCCGACGGTCAGGTAGAGCCAGGCGAGCAGAGAGGCAACGGCGACCCACAGCAGCACTGTCACAGAAAGTGATACTGCCACGGGCCCCTCAAGGGCGTGCGGGCGCCCCGGGTAATGCGGGGTTACAAGGCTTCCGTCCCGGTCTGGCCGAGCCGGTACGGAGATCTCCCCCCCGAAACTCTCCTGCCGCGCCACCATGAAATCCCAGGCCTCCGGCCGGCGGCGGGGTAGCCGACATGAGCATCGACGATGGTGCCCACCACGCCCCGCGGCAACAATGAGCACCTCCCGTAACATCACGATCGACAGGAGTGATCGTAGATAACCGGTTGCGACCAGTTGAAAACGAAAAGTGATCGGCGATGCGCGACGAACGGCTGGCGAGGGGGCGAGGCAACAGCCACGGATCGGCGTCCGTCGGCGGTTGCGGGTGCATCGGAGCAGCTTCGTCACGACCAGGCCCGCTCGTGCCGGGACAGTAGTGGGTACAACGGCCTCGGCTACACCATAATCAAGGGGTGACACGAAGCCGTCGTACCGAGCAGACGGCTGACACCCGTCAGGCCCTGATCTCCGCCGCCCGCCGTCGGTTCGCCGAACAGGGGTTCGCCTCCACCGGCACCGAGGAGATCGTCGCCGACGCGCAGGTCACCCGCGGCGCGCTTTATCACCACTTCCGCGACAAGGCCGCGCTGTTTCGCACCGTGATGGAACAGGTCGCGACGGAGGTGGCCGAACAGCTCGTCGCCGGTGAACTTGCTCGGGACGCGGAGCTTCCCAGCGACGCCTGGACGCAGCTCCGGTCCGGGTTCCAGTCCCTGCTCGACATCTCCACCGCGGACAGCGACTTCCAGCGCATTGTCCTCGTCGACGGTCCGGCCGTGCTGGGCAACGACGCCTGGGATACGCTCGTTGAGAAGCACGGCTACCGGCTGCTCTCGGAGTGGCTGGAGCGCGCGATGGCCGAGGACCGCATCGACCCGCTGCCAGTGGTCCCGCTGACCAGGCTGGTCGCTGCCCTGCTGTCGGAGGCGAGCATCTACACCGCCGGCGCTGCGGACCCGGACACCGCCCGCCTCGAGGTCGGCACCGTGCTCGACCGGCTGCTGCGCGGGCTCGGCCGCGGTGGCGATCTCGCCGAGCAGCCGCCGGTCAGTGCCGACGGCGGCGCCGGCTCCCGCGGGACCGCCGGCTAAGGCCGACTGGCGTCGTCAACGCCAGCGAAACCCTGCTCCCGCCGGCCCTGCTCCCGCCGACGCGAGGCGGGGCGGCACAGACGACGACCGCCCCGACCGGGTGAACCCGGTCGGGGCGGCGACCTGCCGTGCCGGACGACGTCACCTGACGGTGACGGTGGCGCCGTGAGCCGACTCAGACCACGATGGGCCAGCTCAGACGCTGCGGGCCGCTCGGATGGACTCCTTGAGGGAACCCATGGTGGCCAGCACCGCGGAGGTCTCATAGCCGCAGTGCGCCATACAGTTCGCGCACCGCGGGTCCTTGCCACGACCGTAGGCGTCCCAGTCGGTGGTCTCGACGAGCTCCTTGTAGGACGAGACGTACCCGTCGCTCATCAGGTAGCAGGGCTTCTGCCAGCCGAAGAGCGAGTAGCTCGGGATGCCCCACGCGGTGCAGCTGAGCTCCCTCTTACCCTCCAGGAAGTCCAGGAAGACCGGCGAGTGGTTGAGCCGGAACTTCTTGCGCCGGCCGTCCGCGAAGACCTTCGAGAACATCTCGCGGGTCTCCTGGACCCCCAGGAAGTGCTCCTGGTCGGGTGCCTTCTCGTAGGCATAGCCGGGTGAGAGCTGGATCTGGTCGACCTTGAGATCGTCGTTGAGGAACGTCAGGATGTCGATGACGTCCTGCGGGCTGTCGTTGTTGAAGAACGTCGAGTTGGACCCGACCCGGAAGCCCGCGGCCTTCGCCGCGTGGAAGGCACGGACGCACTCGTCGAACGTGCCCTCCTTCTCCACCACCGCGTCGTGCCGCTCACGCAGACCGTCGATGTGCAGGACGAAGGTGAAGTACGGCGACGGGGTGAAGTTCTTGAGCTTCTTCTGGAGCAGCAGCCCGTTCGTGCAGAGGATCACGAACTTCTTGCGCTTGACCAGCTGGTTCACGATCTCGTGGATCTGCGGGTGCATCAGCGGCTCGCCGCCCGCGATCGCGACCACCGGAGCGCCGCATTCCTCCACCGCGGCCAAGGCGTCGTCGACGCTCATCCGCTGCTTGAGCACGGACGCCGGATGCTGGATCTTGCCACATCCAGTGCAGGACAGGTTGCAGGCAAACAGCGGCTCCAGCTCCAGTACGAGCGGGAAGTGCTTGCGACGAAGCAGCTTCTGCTTCGCCAGGTAGGTCCCAATCCGGAGCTGGTACCGCCACTCGACCGCCACGGCTGGCCCCCTCTCGTTAGGTCACCAGTGGATGAGCGATGATCTCTGTATTGACCATACAGCGTGTACGTACAGACTGCATGTGGATCGTCCGATGAACTGCCCCACAAGGGTGTCCGTTAGCCGACCCCGCCGAGTTGCGGACACCGGGAAGACAAGGCCGGGACAGCGCGGACACGGGTTCGGGACAGTCCACGGACGATGTCGGGCCAGCAGCCCGACGACGTGCCCGTGGTCGCATCCGGCCCGGCCGAGCATCGGGTCGGGTCTCCGGCCAGGCCGCGGAATCAGGCCATGGGATCAGGCCGCCTCACCCATGATCAGACAGGTGCTGCTGGCGGTGGCCACGACCTTGCCCTCGTCATCCCGGACGTCTCCCTCGGCGAAAGCCACCCGCCGTCCCGGCCTGGTCACCCAGCCGTGCGCGGTGAGCCGGCTCGGCCGGCCGACGACGACGCGTACCGGCCGCAGGTAATTAACCTTGATCTCGATGGAGGTATACGCCACCGCGGCCGCCAGCGTGGAGTGCACCGCGCAGGCAGTCGCAGTGTCCAGGATCGTGCAGACCAGGCCACCGTGGACGAGGCCGATCGGGTTGTAGGCCGACTCGTCCGGCAGACAGGTGAAGACAACGTCTCCCGGCGCGACCTCGACCGGCCGGAAGTCGAACAGGCGGGAGATCGGGGGCGGCGGAATGCGCCCGTCACGCATCGCGGACAGGAACTCCAACCCGCTCAGCGACGCCGCCGCCGCGGCGACCGGCAGCGGGTCGTGCCAGGTGATCGTCTTGCTCCGCGGCTCGCCCCAGGCAGCCGGGTCGTGCAGGTGGCCTGAGGCGGATTCGGGCCGCGCGGATTCGGGCTCAGTCGTGGTCATGCCCGCAGCCTAGACCGGCTGCATTCAGGATACGTACCCAGTATCGGTAGGATGCACCGATGCAGGAATCGTCCGACGGCCCGCGGGCCTGTCCGATCGCGCGGACGCTGGAGGTCGTGGGTGAGCGCTGGTCCCTGCTGGTCATCCGGGAGATCACGCTGGGGGTCCACCGCTTCGAGGGCATCCGGGCCGGCACCGGGGCGCCCCGAGCCGTGCTGGCCGAGCGGCTGCGGGCGCTGGAGCGCGCGGGGGTGCTGGAGCGTCAGCCGTACCAGGAGGCGGGCGCTCGGTCCCGGCACGAGTACCGGCTGACGTCCGCCGGCCGGGACCTGGCACCGGTCCTGCTGGCCCTGCGCCGGTGGGGTGAGCGGCACGCCGCACCGACCCGGCCGCCCGCGGCCGATCGCGGCGCCGCATCCGGCTGAACCGAACCCCACCGTGCCGCCCGGGCGACGCCACCGGCTTCGCCCTCGCCGAGCCGCACCTCGGGACCGCCCGGGAGCCGGGCGCACTATGGCCCTGGAACGGGCGCCGGGGCCGGTTGGCGCAGTTCCTTGGGCAGGTGGAAGGCGAGCGTCTCGGTGCCGACGGAACGCACCGAGACGTCCGTTGCGCCGAGACCCGACAACGCGGTCAGGAGCTCGTCGACGAGGGACGGCGGGGCCGAGGCGCCGGCCGAGATGCCGATCGTGTCCACGCCGGCAAGCCAGGACAGATGCACGTCCCCGACGTCCCCGACCAGATGCGCCTCGACGCCGTCGCGCCTGCTCACCTCGACGAGCCGCACGGAGTTCGCGCTGTTGGCCGAGCCGACGACGAGGACGAGCTGGGCCTCCTCGGCAACCTTGCGGACCGCGTTCTGCCGGTTCGAGGTCGCGTAGCAGATATCGGTGGAGCCCGGCCCGACGATCGCCGGGAACCGCTCCGTCAACGCGTCGACGACCTCCGCGGCCTCGTCCAGGGCCAGCGTGGTCTGCATGAGGTAGGTAACGCGCTCGGGATCGGGAACGTCGAGGGAGCCGACGTCGGCCGAGGACTCGACCAGCGTGATGCGGCCGGGCGCCTCGCCGAGGGTTCCGTCCACCTCCTCGTGGCCGGAATGGCCGATGAGCAGCACAGTGTCCCCGCGGGCGGTGAACCGGCGGGCCTCGGTGTGCACCTTCTCCACCAGCGGACAGGTGGCGTCGATAACGGACAGGCCGCGCTCGCCCGCCTGGTCCCAGACGGCCGGGGCCACTCCGTGTGCGGAGAAGACGACCGTCGAGCCGCCGGGCACCTCGTCGAGCTCCTCGACGAAGATTGCTCCACGGCTGGCCAGGTCGGCTACCACGTGGGCGTTGTGCACGATCTGCTTACGGACGTAGACCGGCGCGCCGTAGATCTCCAGGGCGCGCTCGACAACCTCGATCGCCCGTTCGACGCCGGCGCAGAACGCCCGCGGCTCGGCGAGCAGAACCTGGCGACGGCCGACCGCGGCGGCCCACGCCTCGATGGGGCGCCCGAGCGGACGCATCGTGCGCAGACCACGGATTCCGCGGCGGGCCAGGTCGATACGTCCCAGCGGCTGCGCCGCCGTGTCGACGATGACGCGGACGGCGGCGAACGGCACGTCGCCGACTCCCGCCGCCAGCTCCGCGGACTCCATGTCGACGGCAAGGGCCCCGGTCGCGGCGAGTTCCGCGCGGGCCGTGCCGCCGACGAGCCGCGGCACGGTGACGATCGGGCCGACGTGCACGGTGAGCCCGAGCCTGCGCAGGTCGCCGGCCAGCAGGGGCGCGGCCGCGCAACGGCCGGCGACGGTGCCGTCGGCGTTGCGGATCTCGCTGGCCACGACGACGTCACCGGGCTCGATCCCGGCAGCCAGTCCCCCGGAGAGACCGACGAGGGCGACGGCGTCCGGGCCTGTGTCGCGCACCAGCCGGGCGGCCCTGCGCGCCCGTTCCGGACCCATGCCGGTGCGCACGATGACGGTGTCCGCGCTGAGGTCTGACCGACCGGCGGCCATTGCCTCGACCCGCAGGGCCGCCGCGACGACCAGCCGCGCCCGACCGCGCACGGGGGTTGGCTCCTGCTCCGGAACGACCGCCGCGGCCGGCCGGTGGACCGACGCCGGGAGCGCGGCCGACGGCAGGGACGGCGACGACGACTCCTGCGCCGGGATCTCGGTGGGGGAGGCCGGAACGGCCCTGATCCCGGCACCCGCGGCCGCGGCGACGGCCGTCTGAGCCGCGCTCGTCGTGGCGGCGGACACGCCGTCCCCGACGTCCCCTGCGCCCCCGGCGTTCCCGTCGCAGCCGGCCGCGGATGCGAAGATGTTCATGGCGTGGCCACCCCGGTGAGGGTCACGTACCGACCAAGCGCGGTCAGCGGGAAGACCAGCCGGTACAGGTGGTAGTTGAGGTAGAAGTCACCGGGGAAACCGGTTCCGGTGAACTGGGGCTCGTCCCAGGTCCCATCCGGCCGCTGGGTCTCGCACAGCCAGCGCACTCCCCGTTTGACGGCCTTGCTGTGCGGGTCGACAGCCAGCAGCGCGAGCAGGGCCCAGGCGGTCTGCGAGGCGGTGAGCTCACCCCGACCGATCCAGGCCGGATCGTCGTAGGAGCGTGGGTCCTCACCCCATCCACCGTCGGGCGACTGGTGCTCCAGCAGCCAGCGCACCGCGGCTGTGATCGCCGGGTGGTCGGCGGGAACGCCGGCAGCGATCAGCGCCGGAACCACGGCGCCGGTGCCGTAGACGTGGTTGATCCCCCACCGGCCGAACCAGGAGCCGCCCGGTTCCTGGTTGTCCAGCAGCCACTGCACCGCCCGCCGGGTGATCGGGTGGTCGGAACGGCCGAGGTCGGCCAGCATCTCCACAATGTGGGCGGTGACGTCCGCCGACGGCGGGTCGACCACCTCGCCGAAGTCGCAGAACGGGATCTTCGCTGTCAGCGTCCGCACGTTGTCGGCGTCGAAGGCACCCCAGGCCCCGTCCGACGACCGCATGCCGACGCTCCAGTCGACCCCACGGGCCGCGGCCGCGCGCATCGCCCCGGCCAGCTGCGGGTCGACCGCCGCGAGGCCGCGGGAGGCGCGGTCACGCGCGGCCGGCGAGAGCTCGGCGCTGCCGCCCGGGGTGACGCTGCCGCCCGGGGTGACGCTGCCGCCCGGGGTGACGCTGCCGCCCGGGGTGACATGGCTGCCCGGGGTGACATGGCTGCCCGGGGTGACATGGCTGCCCGGGGTGACATGGCTGCCACCGAGCAGGCGACGCAGCGCCAACACGACCTCGGCGGTGTCGTCGGTATCCGGGTAGAAGTCGTTGTCGAACTCGAACGCCCAGCCGCCAGGGGCGAGCGCCGGACGGCGGACCGCCCAGTCCCCGGCCACCCTGACCTCTTCGTCGACCAGCCAGCGGCCGGCCCGCACCATCGCGGGATGGTCGGCGGGGACGCCGGCGTCCGAGAGCGCGACCACCGCGAGCGCGGTGTCCCAGACCGGCGACTGGCATGCCTCGATCTGGGCGGTCGGCCCCTCCGGGGTCTCGCGCCGGATGATGTAGCGTTCCATTCCCCGGAACGCTGTGGCGATCACCGGGTGGTTGAGGGGGTATCCCATGAGATGCAGCGCCATGACGGAGTAGATCCACGGCGGCTGGATGCCCCCCCAGCACCCGTCGGCCTCCTGGCGGGCGACGACCCACTCGGTGGCCCGGCGCAGCGCCAGGGTGCGCAGCACCTTGATCGGCCGGCGCTCATAGCGGTGCAGGATCGCGTCCAACCGCTCGAAGGCGCCTTCCCAGCTGTGCAGCGGGGCCGGCTTCGGCGGCGTCACGGGTGCCGCGACCTTGATCTCGTCGATGCTGAAGCCGAGGTCGCGCACGGGCCGGAGCGACCCGACGATCGTCAACGCGACGATCGTCTGGCGGGCCCAACAGCCGAAGTCGTAGACGTTCAGCGGGAACCAGGACGGCAGGAAGATCAGTTCCGGCGGCAGGACGGGCACGTCGTCCCAGGACCACTCGCCGAAGGTCGCCAGCCAGATGCGGGTGAACACCCGGGCGGCCGCCACCCCGCCCTGGGAGCGGATGAGCGCGGCCGCCGCCGCCATGTGCGGGGCGTCGGGCTCGTCACCGGCCAGACGCAGGGCGATGTACGCCTCGACCGTGGTGGACAGCTCGGCGGGTCCGCCGTAGTACGTGGCCCAGCCGCCGTCCGCGAGTTGCTGGGACCGCACCCACCGGGCGATCGGCTCGGTCTCCTCCTCGGTGCGGATGCCGAGGAACTGCTTCATGAACAGGTGTTCGGCGTCGATCGTGACGTTCGTCTCGAGGTCGCCCTTCCACCAGCCCTCCTCGGACTGCAGCCCGAGGAGGTGGTCCCGAGCCTGGTTGGCCGCGGTCATCGCCGCGGCCAGGTCCGGATCGACCAGGGTCTGCGTCGTGGGCGGGGTACCGTCGGCGGTCGCCGCGCCACCGCCGGGCACGCCACCGCCGGGCACGCCACCGCCGGGCACACCACCGCCGGGCACACCACCGCCGGACAGCGGTGGCGAGGACCGGGAGATCCCGTAAGCGTCGGGCGTGGCGGGCGCGGGAATGTTAACGCGCTTCGAGCTCTTCGCGGCCTTTGGAGCAGCCGGGGACGGGTCCGAGGTCAGGCTCATCGACGACTCCCCTCGTCGTACATGCGATGGTCATGAAGACGATCAACGTGCTGATCGCCGGGCCGGGCGGGAACGGCGACTGCACTCACCTGTCGTCTCCTCAGCGGTCTCGTTCGGTCACGAAGCGCGCGAGGGCCAGCAGTTCCGCTTCGATCTCGGCGGGCATCGACAGCGAGCGGAGCACGTTCTCGCAGGCCTTCAGCTGGCCGTCGGCCTCGGCGGTGGTCCAGTCCCGCCCGCCGGCCCGCTCGATCAGGTCCGCGATGTGCGCCAGCTCCGCCTCGGTGGACTCCCCGGTGCCGGTGAGGAACGCCCGCAGCTCCTCGGCCGCGGCTCCGCCGGCCTCCAGGGCCACCACGACCGGCACCGACTTCTTGCGGGAACGCAGGTCCGACAACACCGGCTTGCCGGTCACCGAGGGATCACCCCAGATACCAAGCAGGTCGTCGATGAGCTGGAACGCGGTGCCGAGCCGGGAGCCGTACTCGGCGAGGGCGTTGACCATGTCGTCACCGGCCCCGGCGAGCACGGCGCCGAGGGAGGCCGAGCAGGCCAGCAGCGCGCCGGTCTTGCCGTCCTCCATGTGCAGCGTCTCGGCGACGCTGACGTCCGACCGTTTCTCGAACATCAGGTCCTCGGCCTGGCCACGGACGAGGTCCTGGACGCCCGCGCCCAGGATCAGCGCCGCACGACGGCCGGGCTCCCCCTCGACCTCCAGCAGAACCTGGGTCGCGAGGCCGAGCAGCGCGTCCCCGGCGAGGATCGCGCCGTCGGCACCGAAGATCGTCCAGGCCGTGGGCCGGTGGCGGCGCTCGGTGTCGCCGTCCATAAGATCGTCGTGCAGCAGCGAGAAGTCGTGCACCAGCTCGACGGCGACCGCTGCCGGCAGCCCGGTCTCCGCCGGGGCGCCGGCGGCCTGCGCCGACAGCAGCGCCAGCGCCGGGCGTACCAGCTTGCCCCCGCCGCCGGACAGTGGCGCACCCTCGGCGTCGACCCAGCCGCGGTGGTAGGCGACGACGTGACGAAGTCGTGGGTGGAGCCGATCCACCGTGGCGCGCAAGGCAGGCACGGTGAGGGTCCGCCCACGCTCGATCGCATCCGGAACCGTCATGGTCATACCGGGAATCCCCCTGTGGATGTGTGCCTTGGCTGGCCGGACGGAAGCGGCCGGACGACCGCCGCCGATCCGGCGGGAACCGCGTTGTCCCCTCGTGGATCCTGTGGATCCCGCACCTGCGCGGCCGTGGCGCCGCCGCCCGGTGCGCTCACCGATTCAGTGCCTACCGGTACCGACTCACCCACCTGCTCGGGGAGCCGTCCGTCCGTCCTTCGGGCCTGCAGGCCCGGCCCGCGTGGCTCGTTGACGTCGACCCCCATACCGGCCAGGTTCTCACGGACAGCAGTGAGTCCGCTACGCACGGCCGACTCCATGGTTGCCGGCCATCCGGTGTCGGTCCAGGTCCCGGCCAGGGCGAAGCCGGTCAGGCCGGTCGACGCGCCCGGACGCAACGCGAGCGAACCGGGCACCTGCCGGAAGGTCGCCGTACGTTCCCGAGTGACGAAAACCTCCAGCGGCCCGGCCGCCCGCGCGGCCGGGAACAGCCGGGCCATCTCCTCGACGAACAGGGTCCGCAGCTCGTTCGCCGGACGATCGACCCATGGCTCCGCCGCGGACTGCGATAGCGCCAGGTACTGGGCACCGGGCGGGCCGGCGGCGGCGAGCCCGGAGGAGACCGTGCGATCGAAGATCCATTGAATAGGCGAGTCGACCACGGCCAGGAACGGGCCGTCGATCACCGGTCGAGGATAGATCATGTGCACGTTGATGATCGGCGATTCGCCGAGCTCACGCAGCCGGGCCGCCTCGGGTTCGGCGCCGGCCGGCAGAAGGGACGCGGCGGCGGGCGGCGGCACCGCGAGCACGACCGCGTCCGCCCGCAGCACGCCGCGGTCGTCGGTGCCGGGCACCGCCGCGCCGCGACCGGTCCCGCCCGCGGTGACGGCCAGCTCCCATCCGCTGCCCGCGGCGGTGATGGACCGGACCTTCACCCCGGTGCGCACGTCGGCGCCGGCCGCGGTGAGCGCCTCCATCGCCGCGTCGCCGTGCAGTCGGGACAGGGGGACCTCGGCCCAGCCGAGGTCACCGGCGGCGGCGCCTTCCAGCAGACCGGTCCGCACGACCTTGGCTGCGAGGCCGAGGGATGCGCCGGCGGCGGGCACGTTCAGCGTCGCGACCGTCAGCAGTTCCCACAACGCCTTCGTCGCCGCGGGGCCCTGGCCGTGGGTGGACAACCAGGTGCCGAACGACTGCTCGTCCACCGCCGGGGAGCGCTGGTCGAGCCGCCCGAGCTGAAACGCCGCGAGCCCGGCCCGTAGCCGTTCGGCGATCGGCAGCGCCTGGTATCCCAGCAACGCCGGGGCCAGGTGCAGTGGCGCCGGCAGCGGGACCCTCGTCCGGCGCAGCCGGGTCCGGGTCAACGAGTCGCCGAGCAGCACCGGCACGTCCAGCCGGGACTGCAAGGTGGTCAGGTGTTCGACGCCGAGTCGCTGCAGCAGCCCACGGTAGGCCGTGCAGCACCGCATGAACACATGCTGGCCGGTGTCGATCCACAGCTGCCCGCGCCGGAACGACGTCGTCGCCCCGCCGAGGCGGGGACGTGCCTCCAGCAGGGTCACGCGGGCCCCGCTGTCCACGGCCAGCAGCGCCGCGGCCATGCCCGCGAGCCCGCCGCCGACGACGGCGAGATGCGGGCGTTCGTCCGTCCGCCCGGCGGGCCGCGTCCCCCGTGCCGGCGCGACATCCGCACCGCCACCCGTGGTCATGCCGCCCTCATCTCGGGCCGCCCCGCGAGGCTGCGGGCGGCGACGACCGCCTTCTCCCAGCCGGGCAGCGCCAGCCGGCGATCGAGCACCGCGGACGGATCGGTCTTGATCCGCCGGTTGAGCCGCAGGTAGATGCCGGCCATCGCTCCACAACAGGCCGCGCTGCGCCGGTCGAGCAGGTCGAGCAGGACGAGCCCACGCCCATACCACTCCTCCGCTCGCCGCGCCGACGTCCGCAGGTACGCGATGAGCGCGTCGGGGGGGCCGCCGAGGCGACCGGTCGCGTCCACCTCGAGTTCGACGCCGGCGGCCTTCAGCTCCTGGCGCGGCAGGTAGATCCGGCCGCCGAGCAGGTCCTCGCGCACGTCCCGGAGGATGTTCGTCTGCTGGAGTGCGACCCCGAGGGCGTCCGCGACCCCCGAGGCGTCGCGGTGGGAGGTGGCCCGCTCGCTGCCAAAGATGCCGAGCGAGAGACGCCCGATCGTCCCGGCGACCAGGCGGCAGTAGCCAACAAGATCGTCGAACGTGTCGTAGGTGGTGCCGCGCACGTCACTCTCGACCCCGTCGGCGAGTTCGATGAACGCCTCCAACGGGATCGGGAACCGGCGGGCGGCGTCGGCGAGGGCGACGAAGACCGGATCATCGGAGCTGTTCGTCCCCAGCTCCTCGACCTCCGCGCGGACCTGCGCCAGCCCGGCGAACTTCGCCTCCTCGGGAAGATCGCCGTCGCCGATGTCGTCGAGGCGGCGGGCGAGCGCGTAGACGGCGCTCAGCGCCCCCCGCTTCTCGGCCGGCAGCAGGCGGATGCCGTAGGAGAAGTTGCGTGCCGCCTCCTTGGTCACGGCCTCGCAGGCGGCATACGCCTCCGCCACGGTCGGCCGGCCCGCGGGGAACTGCGCCGCGGTACTCATCGAACCTCACCCATCTCCGGAAGAACGGACTGTGCGGCGGGGACGCCGGCCTGGGTACTCGTCGCGGCGGTGCCGCCGTGGGCTGTGGAACCGGAACCGGAACCGGAACCCGGCCAGGCCCCGGCCGCGCTGGTCGCGGTGGCGACGGCGGCCGCCGTGTGCGCCACCGCCGACGCTCCGGGAGCCAGCGACCGGGCCAGCGCCGCCAGCGCGAACTCGGCGACCCGTGGCTTCGTCGCCTTCGGTGGCCCACCGAGCACGTCGTAGCCGGCGCGCCGGATCGCGTCCAACGCCGCCCGGCCCCCGCCCACGAAACCGGCCAGGGCCAGCCGCAGCCGCCCGGGCACCATCGACACCAGGGGAGCACCCTGGTCGATCACCGTACGGGCCCGAGCAACCTCGAAGGCCATCAGATGGCGCACGGCCGGACTCGCGACGGAAGCCCGCAGATCGGCCTCGGTCACCCCGAAGGTGTCCAGATCCTCCAGCGGCAGGTAGATCCGGCCGGCGGCGAGGTCCTCGGCCACGTCCTGCCAGTGCTCGGCGAGCTGCAAGGCGGTGCACACCCGGTCCGACAGCACGACCCGGTCGGGGGTCGCCAGCCCGAAGACGCCCAGCACCATCCGTCCGATCGGATCGGCCGAGAGCGTGCAGTAGCGGACCAGGTCGTCGAAGGTCTCGTAACGGGTGACCCGCTGGTCCTGCCGGTTGGCCTCGACGAGACGCTGGAACGGTTCGGCGGGCAGGTCACAGTCCCGCACGGTCCGCGCGAGCAGGCGCAGGACCGGCAGCTCCGGCTGCCCGCCTGTCCAGATCACCTCGAGGTCCGCCGACAACCGGTCGAGCAGGGCGAGCCGGTCGCCGGTCGCCTCGTCGCCGAGGTTGTCGACGAGCCGGCTGAAGGCGTACAACGCGTTGAAGTGGAAACGAACCGCCGCAGGCAGAACGAACGGCGAGACCGGGAAGTTCTCCGCCGGGGCGGCGCGCAGCAGCTGCTCGGCGGGAGTTGCCAGGCCCGTCGCGGCCGGCTGGGCAGGCGTGCGTGATGGGCTGGTTCGGGCGTCGATGGCTGTCATACGCCTCTCCTTCGATGGCGGTCTGCACTACGGACGCGGTCGGGTCGGATCCCGCATCCCCGGGTGCCATGACCGGCGCGGACGTACCCGCAGAGCCCGGGTTCGGAAGGCTCTTCGGAAGGCTCCGCGGTGGGGTGGCTGCCCGGGTCTCGCCGAGGCGATCAGGACGCGGATCGCACCGGGTGGTCATGGGCGCGATCAGCGCGGGCCGGTGCGGGAGATGGGCCGGCCCTGGGCCGGTATCGGGATGAGCTCCGCCTGGCCGGCCCCCTTCGGTTGCTCCTCACAGGTCCGTGGGCGGAATGATGCTCCGGCGGCACCACCTGGGCGGCCTGCGGCCGGTGGCCGCCCGTCGGCCGCAGCACTCTCATCGTCGGTGTCGCTCACCCCCAGGGCCGGTCGGAGAGCCGGAAGCGGCCGGGTAGACCACGCCGCGGATCATCCGAAGACACCCGCCAGCCTGCGGTAGACCGACGGGATCGCACCGTGGACCCGCACCGCGCCGAGTAACCAGCGTGGCACCCAGATCTCGGCGTCGCCGCGTCCGGTGGCCGCCAGCATGCGCTGTGCGACAAGCCCGGCCGGTATGGGCCGGGGCCAGCGACGGACGTAGGGCGCGCCACGGCGGTGGAAAAATGGTGTGTCGACGACACCAGGTAGACACAGGGTCACCGTCACACCGCGACCGGCGACCTCGGACCGCAACGCGTCGGCGAAACCGAGCAGAGCGGCCTTGGTAGCGGAATAGGCGACCTCACCGCGCACTCCCAGCGCGCCGGCGATGCTGCCCACCAGCAGGATGCGCCCCTGGCCGCGGTCGAGCATGGCCGGCAACATGGCCCGGACCAGCATCATCGGCGACAGCACGTTGACCGTGACCAGCTCCGCGATCGCGGCCGGGGACATCACCTCGAACGGGCCCGCCGCCCCGAGACCGGCCGAGCACACCAACAGGTCGACCTCGCCGAGAAGCTCGGTCGCCCGGGAGGAGACCATCAGTTCCGAGCCGGGACTGGACAGGTCGACCGCGATCCGGTGCCCCTCGGTCGCCGCGGCCACCTCGTCAAGCGCGGCCCCGTTGCGACCGACCAGCAGCGACCGGCATCGGTCCGCGGCCAGCAGCAGCGCGGCCTCCCGGCCGATACCGCTGGATGCTCCCGTGATGACGGCGGTCCGGGGCGGCCAGGTCGAGACGACCGAGCCGGCCCGTAGGGCCAGCCCGGTGAGAGATGTAGACACTCCGTTACCGAAAGCGGGGCGAGACCGGGTGCTCACGACACACCGCTTCCGGTCATTCCCCTCACGCCGTTCTCCCCCGCGGGCACTGGTTGCACGTCACCTACAACTTTCCCTACTCGTCGCCCCGCGTTGCGAGGTGGTCCGACCGAAGGTGATTCGGTGTGGTCCGCTGGCACGAACTCGCCGGCCGGATCGTTGCGTCGGCCACCCTGGCGGGCGGCACCGATCCGAACAGCCACTGCTCATCTCATCAACGCCGGGCTCCGGATCCGCGGCGCGTTGGTAACTCCGCGCCACCGGGCTCACGACTGCCACCATTCCACCGTCCCGTCGCCGGATCGTCCATGGTCAGATGGGCGACATCGGACGGCGGGGGCCTAGCGCGACTCCGGACTCCCTATCACACTCCCTCATCCCAACCGCCCGGCGTCGCCCGATATGACAGCGGTCCGATCGATTCGGAATCTGCTCTCGGAGACCTTCTTCCGGGGACTTCGAACTGGCTCCACATCGACGACTGGGTATTGCGGACTATTTACAACCGCATTGCCTCCGGAGGAAGGACGCGCCGACGACACCTTGCCGACTCGATGCCGGTACACGGCGTCAGGGTCATGGTCGGCCTGCTCCGACGCCAACACCCTCCCGTCAGTCCGATCCGGTCACCACAGGATCACCGGCCGCGACGGAGGCAAAGCCGCCGAGACCTACCTCCGGCGGCAGATGTGTCGACCCGTCCGCGGCGTGCGCCGGACAGGCGGAAGGCTCATCATCCAAACGCTGATCCATCCTCCACACGCGACCACCCTACCGCCCCAGACAAACAAGAGCGAAAGCGGCATTTGCCACGACCAAATAGACGGACCACCATCTACGAACGTCTGAAGAGTGAGATGAGGCACATGAACCGCGAAGGTGGCTGGATACGAAGGGGTGATGCACCGGATCGCTCACGGTCCGGCGCATACAGTCGTCAGTGGAACCGGACGGAGGCCAGGTCCGGCACGGGAGGCCGGTGAGGCGCCGCGGCCTCCCGGCACGCGGGACGTTCTTCGTGCGCCGGGCAGGATGTCTCGACCGGACCCGCGTCGGCGACCGGAGCATCCCGTGACCCGGTCGGGTCGGCACCGGAGGGAGACCTGTCACTTTCATGCCCCTCATCACCCACCGCGCCGCAGCCGCCGGAGTCAGCGGCGGAGACGGAGTCAGCGGGATCGTCACCGAGAGCGGCGAGGGCAGCAGCCACGATCTCCCCCTGCTCCGCGGCGGAGACCAGCGGGGTGAATGTCCTCGATACCTGCGAGACAAGGACCCGGATGCGCTCAGAGCAGATGACCGCCTCGCCCGCGCCGCCGCGGCGCTCCTCGTCGGCGCTGGTGGACTGCCGGGCGGCGGCCTGGGCACGTTCGATCGCCATCCCGATGATCCCCCCCCGCAGGGATCCGACCGCGCAGTACGCGCGCAGCAACCCAAGATGGGTGGGAGCCGGCCCCGCGAGCCCGTGCACGAGGGCCTGCTGCAGCGACAGTATGTCGCTCTTGCCGATCTTACGGTGAATCACCGAAGGGTCGTCGGCGAAGACGAGCAGCACGCCACCGGGGCCCGCCAGCGCCTCGACGAATCGCTCGATGATGATCCGGGGGGGCGGCGGGGACTGCCGAACAAGATCGACAAGTCGACCCAGCTCGGACACGAAGGGCTCCAGCAGAGCGTCGAGGATCGACTCCTTCGACGGAAAGTGGTAATAGAGCGCCGCCTTCGTCACTCCCAGCCGCTCGGAGATGTCCCGCACCGAGGTGCCGGCATACCCCTGTTCGCTGAAGAGGCTCATGGCGGCGGCGAGGATCCGCGATCTGGTATCGCCCCGTGGATCGGGCGATGCCGGATCGGGCGATGCCGGATCGGTCATGGCGGCCATACACCCCCCCGATCGAGTCCGCGACGGATGTTACCCTCAACTCTACCTACTGAACGACCGGTAAGTTTCTCGGTAGCAATCAGCAGCAAATCGTCAGCATGACGTCGCAGGTAGCGACACCACCGATCACCAACGCCCGAGGGGAAACCGTGGCCTCGCTCGCCCGCTGGTGCTTCCGGCACCGTCGGCTCGTCCTGTTCCTGTGGATCGTCGCGCTGCTCGGGCTCGGCGGCATCAGCCAGGTGGCCGGAAGTAGTTACAAGGACGCCTTCTCCCTGCCCGGCACCGATTCGCAGAAGGCCATCGACCTCCTGCAACGCGACTTCCCGGCGGCGTCGGGAGACAGCGCCACCATCGTGCTGCACAGTGACAAGACTCGTATCACCAACCGTGCCATCTCCGATCGGGCCAGCGAGATGCTCGGCGAGCTCGCCAAGGTCCCGCACGTCACCGGGGTCACGAGCCCATACGGGCCGCGGGGCGCCGCCCAGATCAGCAAGGACGGGCACACGGCCTTCGCGACCGTCGACTTCGACCTGCAGGGCATCGAGCTACCCAAGGACGACATCCAGCGGTTCGTCGACACCGCTCGAGGCTACGGCGGCGACGACCTGCAGGTGGAGGCGACCGGTCAGGTCGTCTCGATCATCGAGCAGCAGCAGCAAAGCTACAGCGAGTTGATCGGCATCATCGCCGCGGCGATCATCCTCTTCGTCGCCTTCGGCTCGTTGCTGGCCGTCACTCTGCCCCTGATCACCGCCATCATGGCCCTCGGGGTCGGCAGCATCCTGATCATCCTGCTCTCCCACGTCCTCACGATCGCCGAGTTCAGCCCGGTCCTCGCGACCTTGATCGGACTGGGCGTCGGCATCGACTACGCCCTGTTCATCGTCAACCGGCACCGCATCGGCCTACGCGCAGGCAAGAGCCCGGAGGAGGCCACGGTCACCGCGGTCAACACCTCCGGGCGCGCCGTGCTCTTCGCCGGCATGACCGTCTGCATCGCGCTGCTCGGCATGTTCGCGCTCGGCGTGAGCTTCCTCTACGGCGTGGCGATCTCGGCTGCGGTAGCCGTGGCGATGACGATGACCGCGGCCGTCACCCTGCTGCCGGCCCTGCTCGGCTTCTACGGCATGAAGGTACTCAACCGGCACGACCGGCGCAGGCTGGCCGAGGAGGGCCCGGTGCACGAAAGCACCTCGGGCTTCTGGTGGCACTGGGCGAAGCGGCTGGAGGGGCGGCCCCAGTTGTTCGCGGTGGTCAGCGCGGTGGTCATCGCCGTCATCGCGATCCCGTTCCTCTCGCTGCGGCTCGGCTCGTCCGATCTCGGCAACGGCGACACCGCCAAGACCACCAAGCGCGGCTACGACCTGCTGGCCGAGGGCTTCGGACCGGGGTTCAACGGTCCGTTCAGCATCGTCGCCGAGATCCATTCGCCGCAGGACACGGCAAGCCTCCGCGCCGTGGTGGCGGCGGCCCGCGCGACACCAGGCGTCGCCTCCGTCTCGGCCCCGCGGCCGAGCCCAAACGGGCAGGCGGCGATCGCCACCCTGTACCCGACGACGAGCCCGCAGGCCGAGGCGACCTCGAAGCTGCTCAACCAGCTGCGCGACCACGTGATCCCGCAGGCGAACCATGCCGGCACCGGCATCTACGTCGGCGGCATCACGGCCACCTTCGAGGACTTCTCCAGCACGCTGTCGGGCAAGCTGCCGCTGTTCATCGGGATCGTGGTTCTCCTCGCCTTCCTGCTGCTGGTAGCGGTGTTCCGCAGCCTGCTGGTCCCGTTGACCGCCTCGCTGATGAACCTGCTCGCGGTCGGGGCGGCCTTCGGCGTGGTCGTCGCGGTGTTCCAGTGGGGCTGGGGCGCATCGCTGTTCAGCATCAGCGGCGGCCCGGTCGAGGCGTTCATCCCGGTGATCCTCTTCGCGATCCTGTTCGGCCTGTCCATGGACTACGAGGTGTTCCTGGTCAGCCGGATGCACGAGGAGTGGACCGCGCGCCGGGACAACCGGATCGCCGTCTCGCTCGGCCAGGCCGAGACCGGCCGGGTCATCTCCGCGGCTGGCGCGATCATGATCCTGGTCTTCGCCTCGTTCATCCTCGGTGACGAACGGGTGATCAAGCTGATGGGCCTCGGGCTCTCGACGGCGATCCTCATCGACGCCTTCATCATCCGGACCGTGCTGGTGCCCTCGCTGATGCACATCTTCGGCACGGCGAACTGGTGGGTGCCGGCCTGGCTCGACCGGGTCCTGCCGCGGATCTCCGTCGAGTCCGCCGAGGATCTGGAGGAGATCCGGCACACCCCGCTGCCCGAGGACGCCGTCGCGGGCCGTTCCGCGGCCGGGGGGCCGGTCCGCCCGCTTCCCGGGCAGGCAGCCCGCGAGGAGCGGAGCTCACGCACCGGCGAGCCCATGCGCTGATCTTCACGGGACCACCCGAACAATGCGGGACCACCCGAACAGTGACAGCCCGCGGGGCGTCCGCCTGGCCGGCGGGCGCCCCGCGGCGCTTGGCCTGCCGGGATCGGCCAGGACGGTGAGCCGGCCGAGGACACGTTCGTCGCCATCGAAGGAACCACGAGCGCGACCGCGACGGTACTGGGCACGTTGTTCCCCTATGCCCGGGCCCGGTTGGGGGCGTGGGTGCGCAACCGTCACGCCAAGCCGGCGGTGCGCCGGATCCTCACCGAGACGCCGGCGGTCATGCCTCCATCACCTCGTTCGCCAAGCTGGACATCATCACCGCGCCACATGCGGGTGGCCCCGCGAGCACCTGAGCCGCGCCCGCGCCCCGAGCATCCGGTTCACCGAGCGACGCGACGCTCACCGAACCACCGACGGGCTCGGGAATCTGATTACCGAACTCCAGATATCCGCTACGCTGCGGCGCCCCCCGCAGGGCCGCGGCGGCACGGACCCGTCGCGCGTGCGGGGACGACAGCAACCCGCCCACCTCGTCCACGGGGACGAACGCGCAGTTGATGATCTCGTCCATGTCCACCCGGATGCGCTCCCGCCATGAGGCAGGCAGCACACCGCCGTCGAAGACGAAGGCCAGCATCTCGCTGTCGAGCCACCCGTCGTTAAGACATGGCGCCCAGTCGATCGCGAGCAGACCACCGATCGGTGGGGCGATACCGAGCTCCTCGGCGACCTCCCGTACGCACGCCGAGTAGGGCGATTCCCCCGGTTCGACAAAGCCTCCCGGAATGTCCCAGCCTGGCTTGTACGACGGTTCAACGAGCAGTATGCGGTCTTCTTCATCGAAGAACAGGACACCCGCCGCAGCGTAGGGCCGCGCCATCGGAGGTCGGTTCAAGCTCGCCTCGGTGCCGTGGTCAGGACGCTGCCGTGGGGTGGCCGGCGGCTTCGAGGACATCGCCGACCGCAGCATCAGGCCGTCACCGGGTACGCCGGCCGGGTCCGGCAGAGCCCGGTCGACTAGGGAAAAGTCAAGATCCTTCTTCATATTATCACACACTTCACATAGTACTGACGAACGGAATTGATGTTCCTGCCGCCGAGTGGTGGGCGACGCGGTGGACCACTAACGATAGGCGACCACGAAGGGGCGCGACCCGCCAGCGTTTCGCGGAACTAAGGTAAAAATAATAAAGACGAACCGGCAAGGAGGGCGGGTGCGGTTACCCCACCGATCCATATCCGCAACGCGGACCGGACGGCGATACGACAGAAAGAATTGTGTCGATAGCGGTCGGTGACAGAGATGACCGGTCAACGCGGAACGGACCGGGAGAACGGGCCGAGGCGGAGCGCGGACCGGCCGTCTTCACCCACCTGCGCCGGCCGGCCGCCGAATGGGTCTCCCCCAGGGTGATGGACGACCTCGCGGCAAGACCGACCGCCGTCCTCGCGGCCGCCGTCCTCGCGGCCGCTTCGGAGTGACGGACGGCGCGCCGCAGCTCATCGAGAGCTGAGGGCTGCATCTGGACGCCCGTCGGCGGGTATCCGTTCCTCCGAAGGGAGACCGCTTCCCCCGACGGGGGATTCCCTGCCGACCGCAGGAGGTGGATGAGGTGGATCAGGTGACGCCGACCCCGAGCAACCTGAAGATCGTCGTGGTGGGAGCCACGGGGAATGTCGGCACGAGCGTGCTGGCAGCCCTCGGCCGGTCGGCCGAGGTCGGCTCCCTGGTCGGGGTGTCCCGCCGCACCCCGACATGGACGGCGCCGAAAACCCGGTGGGCACAGGCCGATGTCGTCACGGACGACCTCGCCCCGCTGTTCCAGGGCGCCAACGTCGTGATCCACCTGGCCTGGTTGTTCCAACCCACCCACAACCCCTTGACCACATGGCGGACCAACGTCCTGGGATCCATCCGCGTGTTCGAGGCCGTTGCCCGAGCCGGCGTACCCGCGCTGGTGCATGCCTCGTCGGTCGGCGCCTACTCGCCCGCCGCCCGGGAAGGCATCGTTGACGAGGGATGGCCGACCCACGGCTGGCCCGAGGCCGCCTACACCCGGGAGAAGGCGTATCTGGAGCGGGTCCTCGACACCTTCGAACGTGACCATCCGGGCATCCGGGTGGTACGGCTGCGACCCGGGTTCATCTTCAAGCGGGAGGCCGCCAGCCAGCAACGGCGCCTGCTCGCCGGGCCGTTGCTACCCGGCCGGGTGGTACGGCAGGCAGCGGCGCCCACGCACCCCGCGACGGTGCCCGTGCTGCCGGATCTGCCGGGGCTACGCCTCCAGGTGGTGCACTCCTCCGACGTCGCGGACGCCTACCGGTTGGCGGCCCTGACCGGGGCCCGCGGCGCCTTCAACATCGCGGCCGACCCGGTGGTCGACGTACCCCTGCTCGCCGACATCCTCAATGCGAGAATCATCCGGATGCCGGCCGGCCTGGCCCGGGGCGCTCTGGCTACCGCCTGGCACCTGCATCTGGTGCCCGCCTCCCCGCAGCTCTTCGACGCCGTCCTGCATCTACCGATCATGGACACCACCCGGGCCCGGACGGAGCTCGGCTGGTCGCCCCGCCACGACGCCCGCGCCGCGATCGGCAGCTTCCTCACCGGTCTGCGCGAGGGCGCGGGCCTGCCCACACCCCCGCTCACGCCAAGCACCGCGCGGAGCCGGTGGGAAGAGGTCCGCACCGGCATGGGGCAGCGGGCCTGACGCGGGGCGCTACCCCTGTCGTAGGGGTTGACGGCCTGTTGGCGGTGGTCACGGTCGTGCGGCGACTGTGTGAGGCCCGGGCCGAGGTGGGCGAAGGAGGTATGTGGTGTCCGCAGAGGCTGCCGTGCCCCCCAGAGCCAGGAAGCACCGGCGAGCGTGCCGTCCTGGGAGGCGTTCCCGGAGGTGAACCGGGTGGTCGTCGGGCGTCTGCTGGGGGATGTGGGCGGTGTCCACGACCCGGCCGCCCGCCGCGCTGAACGCCCCGGACCCACCGCGCGCGACAAGTGGGTCTCCGCGTCGATCACCGACGACATCCCCGCCGTGATCGGCCGGGCGTTCGACGAGGCCGACTGGCGCGACCCCCTGCACCTGCACCAGCGGATCTTCCTCGTCGACGGCAACAGGCAGCAGATCACCGCCATCGGCGAGCACGCGCGCACCCGCGGCCTGACCGTCCCGGTCATCATCGACTACATCCACGCCGCCGAATACGTCCGCAAGGCCGCCGTCCAGCTCAACCGCGGGAAGACCCCCACCGAGGTCAGCGACTGGGGCGACGGGCAACTACTGCGCCTCCTGCACGGCCGCGCCAAGCCGGTCGCAGCCACCCTCGCCTCGCTCGCCGCGAAGCGGCGGAACAACCCGCGCACCCGCGACCAGGACCTCGCCGACGTCGACCGGGCCGTGACCTACCTGACCAACAACCACCAGCACATGCGCTACGACCAGGCCCTCGCCAACGGCTGGCCGATCGCCACCGGCCTCATCGAGGGCGCCTGCCGCCACGTCATCGAAGACCGGTTCGGCCTGACCGGCGCCCGCTGGTCCCCCGACGGCGCCGAGGACATCCTCAAGCTCCGCGCCGTCGTCATCAACGGCGACCTCAACACCTACCTGACCTACTACAAGCAGCGCTACCTCACCGAGCACCACCTCGCCCGCTACGACCCCGCCAGCATCCCCGACCTCGGACTCCACCCTGCACAACCGGGATGACCCGGAATCACCAACCTCTCAAAAAGACGCACCCGGTATGACCCATGCGGAGATCGCTGACGAGTTCATGCTTCGTTATCGGGTTCGTCCTCGCACGGCTTTCCGGCAGGCGCACGGCTGGACGCTGACACGGGCCGCTGACCATATCAACGGCCACGCGG
>NZ_CDWWXA010000025.1:0-42730 GCF_977971845.1 Frankia sp. CeCAU1
GCCCCGGCCGTGGCCCCGGCCGTGGCCCCGACCGGCGCTGCCCCCGTCCGCGGCCAGACCGAGAAGCTCTCCCGCCTGCGGGCGTTGGTCGCTCGCCGCATGGTCGAGTCGCTGCAGATCAGCGCGCAGCTCACCACCGTGGTGGAGGCCGACGTCACCCGGATCGCGCGGCTGCGGGACCGGGCGAAGAGCGGCTTCCAGGCTCGGGAAGGCATCAAGCTGTCATTCCTGCCGTTCTTCGCCTTGGCGACCTGTGCGGCGCTGCGTGAGTTCCCGCAGCTCAACTCCAGCATCGACGTCGAGGCGGGCACGGTCACCTACCACGGGGAGGAGAACCTCGGCATCGCCGTGGACTCCGAGCGTGGTCTGGTCGTGCCCGTCATCCACAACGCCGGCGATCTCAACCTCATCGGACTGGCCCGCAAGATCGACGACCTGGCGAGCCGCACCCGGGCCAACCGAATCTCGCCCGACGAGCTCGGCGGCGGCACCTTCACCCTGACGAACACCGGCAGTCGAGGCGCCCTGTTCGACACTCCGATCATCAACCAGCCGCAGGTGGGCATTCTCGGCACCGGCATCGTGACGAAGAAGCCGGCCGTCGTCGACGATCCGGAGCTGGGCGAGATCATCGCTGTTCGTTCGACGGTGTACCTGTCCCTCACCTACGACCACCGCATCGTCGACGGTGCCGACGCGGCTCGCTTCCTGGCCTTCATCAAGCACCGGCTGGAAAACGGAGCCTTCGAAGCCGAACTCGGCCTGTAGCCCGGTCACGGCCGGCTGACCGTCCGGTCAGCCGGCCGTGACCGGGACGTTCTCCGAGACCCGCCAACCGGAGCCGGTACGGATCAGGGTGAGGTCACGCCGTTCCGGCGACTTCGCCGCCTGATGCGCCAGCACCTTCCCCCCGGCGTCGAGGAAGTCGTAGGCGTTCAGGCGTTGGGTGACCCGCAGCACGGTGCGGTCCGGTTCCTCGACCCGGACCTTGAGATCGAGGATGTCGCTGCGCAGTGCCGAGGCATGCGCCCCCCTCGCGACCACCTGCCTCATCAGCGCGATATCCGAAGCGTGCAGCTCACTACCCGCGGCATCAGACTCCGTCAGGAGGCTCTCGTCAGCCCGCTCGAACGCACGGCTGCGCGCGGTGTTCAACTCGGCGAGTACCGAACGCCAGACCTGCTCGGGCGACTGGTTGGCGACCGGCGACGCCGTCGGTCCCCGCCCGGCCGCGGAGGCTGCACCGGTTGGTGGCGCGGACGTCCCGGCCGCGCCGGGTGCATCGTCCTTCTCCGGGCTGGCCAACAGCAACGCGACGGCCGCCACGACCACCAGCAGGCCCAGCCCGGCGGTCACCGGGAACAGCAAGCGCTGGCGGCGGGCTCCCACCCGGCGCGGTCGGCGCGCGGAGGTCGGCCGGGTGCTCCGGCCCGGGGAGCCGAGGCCCCCCGGGGGCCCCGCGGGACCCGGGGAGCCCGAGGCGGTCGTGTGCCCACGCGGACCTCGCTGCGTCCCCTGGCCGCTTCCGGTGGATCCGCCGGAACGCGGTGACCGCGGCCCCGGAGCAGCCGCACCCGGGGTGGCCGACCCCTTGCCCCCGGAGCCCCGACCGCCACCGCGGGCGGCCTTCCGAGGGTTGGTCGTCGCACGGGTCGATCGTCGGGGCGGTGGCGGCAACGAGTCGAGCAGCTCCGCGGCGTTGACGGCCGTCGCTCCGGTGATGGCCCGGTCGGGCTGGGCCGGATCGTCGGGCGGGTCCACCCAGGGGATCGCCGGCAGGGTGTCGGTCGGCGAGGGACCGCGCCGCGCCGCGCCGCCCGCCTCGCCGCCGCCCGCCTCGCCGCCGCCCGCCAGGCGGACCGGGAGCGGAGTCGCACTGCGGGCCAGCGACGCGGCGAGTTCCAGGGCGCTCGGTCGCCGACGCGGGTCGTCGATCATGGCGGTCGCCACCGCCACCGCCACCGCGGCCGCGTCTGGCCCGGTGGCCTCACGCATCGCCCCGAGCAGCAGAGTGGCCAGGTCATGGACGTCCGCGGACGCGGCCTCGGGTGGAATCGGATCCGGTCTGGCCGCGTCGGCCAGCGCCGCGACCCCGAGCCCGATCAGAACCGGACGCCCGTTCGGCTCCAACAGGATGTCCGCACGCTCGAGCCGGCCATGCACGACGCCGACGGCGTGCGCGGCGGCCAGGGCCTGCGCGATCGGCAGACCGATCGTGACGACCTCACCGGGGTCCAGGTCCCCGCGGGCGGCGAGCAGCCGCGCGAGGCTGACACCGCCGACGACCGGCTCGGTGATCAACGCCAGGCCCTCCGCGGTCGGCAACACCGCCACGACCGGCACCAGATGGGGATGCTCCAGGTCCACGAGGGCCCGGGCCGCGATGACCGCCGCGGAACGCAGCACCGGGTCCGGCGCCAACCGCACCCGCCGCACCACGCACTCGATTCCGGACTGGTCGAACTGACCCGACCAGAGCTCTCCAGAGCCGGCGTCCCGCAGGCGGGAACGCATGCTCACCCCCGGGACCTCGGGTACGCCGCCGACGCGCCGGGCCGGCCTGTCCGCGGAATCGTCGGTGAAGGTCACAAGAAGCGACGCTAGGCTCAAACCGGTCCGGTCTGCCTACCTCTTCGTCCGGTTGTGGATAACTTTTTACGATCCACCGCGGGGTATGCGATCGACGACCGTCACATGCGACAGCCTTCAGAGAGCGACGAACCCGTGCAGATCCTCGCTACCAGCGGTGGCTTCCTTCCGGACGGCCGCTACGGAGCCAAGGTCGGTCCCATCCTCCATCACGCCATCAGTCTGTCCGCAGCGGGCGCACGGCCCCGGGTCTGCCTGCTGCAGACCGCCCTGGGCGACGACCAGGCCGCCTACGCCCGCGGGTATGCGGCGTTCAACCGCGACCGGCCCGACGTGCTGCTCTCCCACCTCACGCTGTTCCCGATGCCGAACATCGCCGACATCCGCGCCCATCTGCTGGCGCAGGACGTCGTCTGGGTCGGTGGGGGCAGCGTCGCCAACCTGCTCGCGGTCTGGGCCGTGCACGGGCTCGGTGAGATCTTCCGCGAGGCGTGGGAGACGGGGGTCGTGCTCGGTGGAGTCTCCGCCGGTTCACTGTGCTGGCATGTGGGCGGCACCACCGACTCCTTCGGCCCGGCTCTCCGCCCGGTGACGAACGGCCTCGGCTTGCTGCCCTTCAGCAACACCCCGCACTACGACTCGGAGGCCGGCAGGCGGCCGCTGTTCCAGCGGCTGGTCGCCGAGGGCACGCTGCCGGCCGGATGGGCGACCGACGACGGAGTGGGTCTGCACTTCCACGGCACCGATCTCGTCGAGGCGGTGGCCGACCGGCCCGGGGTGCACGCCTGGCGGGTCGAACGCGGTCCGGACGGCACCGCCGTGGAGACCGCGGTGGTGCCCCGCCTGCTACCCACGGTGCCCCGCGACTGAGCCGGCAGGCTTATGATTGTGGATGTTTTCGGGCTTTCCGCGGCCCCCACCGCGAAGCATGGGACAGACAGCGCTTCCTCGCCAAAATCCGCTTGGCCGCGGAGCCTCCCCTCCTTTGAACCGGTCGCCGAGCAAGCTGAGCAGATGGAGCTGGTGGTATGACCGCCGTCGCCCCCGAGGGTCGTCCGCTGCTGCGCATCGAGGCCCGTAATGCGCAGACGCCGATCGAACGCAAGCCATCGTGGATCAGGACTCGGCTGCGCACCGGCCCGCAGTACCAGGACGTCAAGGGGCTGGTCCAATCGGCCGGGCTGCACACGGTGTGCGAGGAAGCCGGCTGTCCCAACATCTACGAATGCTGGGAGGACCGCGAGGCGACCTTCCTGATCGGCGGGGAGGTCTGCACCCGCCGCTGCGACTTCTGCCAGATCGACTCCGGGCGGCCTGCCCCGCTCGACCATGACGAGCCGCGCCGGGTGGCGGAGTCCGTCGCCACCATGGGCCTGCGGTACGCGACGGTCACCGGAGTCGCTCGGGACGACCTCGCGGACGGCGGCTCGTGGCTGTACGCGGAGACGGTCCGCCAGATCCACGCACGCTCGGCCGATACCGGCGTGGAGGTCCTGATCCCGGACTTCGGCGGCCGGCCCGACCGGTTGGGCGAGGTGTTCGAGGCGGCGCCCGAGGTACTCGCCCACAACCTCGAAACCGTACCCCGGATCTTCAGGCGGATCCGGCCGGCGTTCCGGTACGAGCGCTCACTCGACGTGCTGCGCCAGGCCCGCCAGGCCGGGCTGGTCACGAAGTCGAACCTCATCCTGGGTCTGGGTGAGACGGCGGAGGAGATCCACACGGCCCTGCGGGATCTGCGGTCGGCGGGGTGTGAGCTGCTCACCGTGACCCAGTACCTGCGCCCGACGCCGCGGCACCATCCGGTCGAGCGGTGGGTGCGGCCGGAGGAGTTCCTCGACTGGGGACGTGTCGGCGCGGAGCTCGGGTTCTCCGGGGTGATGTCCGGTCCGCTCGTCCGGTCTTCCTACCGGGCCAGCCGCCTCTACCAGCAAGCGATGACGGCACGTGACCAGGACCGCAGCGAAATGTCCGTTCCCCCGGAAAGTGTGTCGGAGAACTCTCACGGGCAACGGCCGAGTCCGTGGTGACCATTCCTCGAAGCAGCTAGAATTAGCTTAGCGTTATCCACTCGTTACATGGGGGTCATCCTCTTCGCCCATCATCGAGGTGTGTGCCCACGACCGTGCCGGGAGGTCGTTCCCATCGTGCTCCGTTCACTGCTCAGCGTTCTCGAAGAAGTGACCCTGCTGCTGCTGCCGCACGGAGGTCAGAAGACCGCGCGTCGTAACGCCTGGCGGGCGGCCACCGATCTGCACGTGACGACCGGCTATCGATGGATAGATACCACCGTGCCGCTTTCGGTCACGTCGGTCACGCCCGTGCCGCCCCGAGTCACCACCCCGGGCCGCCGCCCCGCGTCCGCGCGCGGTCGCCGCCCAGCCCTGATCCGCGTCACGCCCTGATCACGCCCGGCAGTCAGATCCGTCGGACTTCCCGCCGGCCAACGGCGATCAGCGAGCACGGGACGAGCATGCCTACCGCTAGCCAGGAGGCCGTAGGCTCGCGGTCATGGCACTGAAGAAGAAGCCGACGGACGCCCCGGGGCCGGCGACCCCTGGGGCGGCGGGGAAGGACCAGTCGGCGGGCGCAGCCGACAAGAACGGCGCGGCTGGCAGGCGCGGCACCAACCCTGGTGCCGCGGGGAAGACCCCCGGTGCGGCCGGCAAGGCTGGCGCGGCCGGTCGGAACGGCCGCGGCGGCGGGGCGGGACCGGGAAAGGAATTCACCACTCGGGTCGCCCAACTCCGGATGATCTACAAGGTCACCCGGCAACGCGATCCGCGGGCGCTCTGGATCACCCTGGCGGGCTTCCTCGCCCCGGTCGCCGTCGGCATCGTGCTCGCAATCTTCGTCGGTCCGCTGTACCTGTGGATTCCGATCGCCCTTCTGCTCGGGGTAGTCGTCTCCCTGAACCTGTTCAGCCGGCGGGTGCAGCGGACCGCCTACGCCGAGATGGAAGGCAAACCGGGCGCCGCCGCCGGAGTGATCGAACGGATGCGGGGCGAGTGGCGCATCACCCCCGCCGTCGGCGTCAACCGGCATCAGGATGTGGTGCACCGTGTCGTCTGCCGGGCCGGGGTCGTGATCATCGCGGAGGGTCGCGGGCGTGGCCCGCGGGAACTGCTCGCCGCCGAGAAGCGCCGGATCCGCAAGGCGGTCGGCGACACGCCGGTGACCGACATCATCATCGGCACCAGTGAGGGGGAGACTCCCCTACCCAAGCTGCAGAGCACCCTGATGCGGCTGCGGCGCACCCTGCGCCGCAGCGAGGTCGACGCCCTTGACCGTCGCCTGCGGGCGATGGGCGGCGCGGCGCTGCCGATCCCGAAGGGACCGATCCCCCGCAACATCCCGCGCGGCGGCCGCATCCGATAGCGCCGCCGCCAGGCGTGGTCCGCTGTGCGGCCCACGGTGGCCCACCCCGAAGCCTCGAACCGCGCTACTTCTCGGGGCCGGGCTTCTCGGGGTCGCGCACCACCACAGTCCCGGCGGCACGATCGTGAAGGCCGCGTAGGTCACGGTCCCAGATGAACACCGGGATGAACAGGCCCAGCAGAACGGTACGCACGACGATCCACGGCCAGGACTGCCGACCGCAGTCACGCAGCCGGATCACACGGATGCCGGCCAGCCGCATGCCGATCGTCTGACCGGCCGTACCGACGAGGATCAGCTCTTCGAGCAGGAAGAGCGCGTAGATCGCAAGGCCACGCGCGTCTGCGGCGTAGCTCAGCCCGACGATGTACAGCACGCCGACGATCAGGTTCGCGACGACCGCGTCCACGAGGTAGGCCAGCAGACGCGGGCCGAACCCGACCACGGATCCTCGGCCGTCCCGCGGCAACCCGAGGCGTACCCCGGGCGGGGTGTCCCGTGGCAGACCTGGCCCGTCAAGCCAGCCTCCAAGTGCTCGTCCCACGACGCAAGCTTATGTGGCACCGCAACATGCACCCAACTCATCACGTTGAGTAATGAAGTGGGTTTCGGTAACGCTACGGAAACCATCCCGTGATGTCGTACACCGATGACCTGGTGACCGGAGACACGCCAACATGGCGTAACCTGTGGGCCTAAGAAGCGTGACGCGATGCTGGAGGACGAATGTTCACAAAAGCAGAAGACGTGCTTCGCTATATCCGGGACGAAGACGTTCAGTTCATCGATGTCAGGTTCTGCGATCTTCCCGGGATCATGCAGCACTTCACCATCCCGACCCAGGTCTTCGCGGAGTCGGTGTTCACCGAAGGCCTGATGTTCGACGGCTCGTCGATCCGCGGCTTCCAGGCCATCCACGAGTCCGACATGCTGCTGCTACCGGACCCGCACACCGCTTTCGTGGACCCCTTCCGCGAGCACAAGACCCTCGCCATGACGTTCTTCATCCATGACCCGATCACCAAGGAACAGTACTCCCGGGATCCGCGCAACATCGCCAAGAAGGCGGAGGCCTATCTCCGGGGCACCGGCGTCGCGGACACCGCGTATTTCGGTCCGGAGGCGGAGTTCTACATCTTCGACGATGTCCGTTATGACTACAACCCCTACGGGTCGATGCACCAGGTCGACTCGGTCGAGGCCGCCTGGAACACCGCCCGGAAGGAAGAGGGCGGGAACCTCGGGTACAAGCCGAGGTTCAAGGGCGGCTACTTCCCGGTGCCGCCCACGGACCACTTCACCGACCTGCGTTCCGAGATGACCCGGGTGCTCTACGAGACGGGTATCACCGTCGAGATGCAGCACCACGAGGTCGGCACCGCGGGCCAGGCGGAGATCGACATCAGGTACGACACGCTTCTGAAGACCGCCGACAACCTGATGCTCTACAAGTACGTCATCCGCAACGTCGCCCGCGGCCGCGGCAAGACCGTCACCTTCATGCCGAAGCCGCTGTTCGAGGACAACGGATCCGGTATGCACGTCCACTCCAGCCTGTGGAAGGACGGGGAGCCACTCTTCTACAGCCCGAACGGGTACGGCGGTCTCTCGGACACCGCCCGCTACTACATCGGGGGGCTGCTGCACCACGCCCCGGCGCTGCTGGCCTTCACCAACCCCACCACGAACTCCTACCGTCGGCTCGTGCCCGGCTACGAGGCACCCGTCAACCTGGTCTACTCGGCCCGCAACCGGTCAGCGTGCTGCCGCATCCCGCTCAGCGGTGACTCGCCGAAGGCCAAGCGGGTCGAGTTCCGCGTGCCGGATCCGAGCTGCAACCCGTATCTCGCCTTCGCCGCGATTCTGATGGCGGGACTCGACGGCGTGCGGAACAAGATTGATCCGCCGGACCCGATCGACAAGGATCTCTACGACCTCCCGCCGGACGAGTTGGCCGCGGTTCCCCAGGTCCCGGGTTCGCTGGAGAAGGTGCTCGATGCGCTGGAGGCGGACAACGAGTTCCTGCGGGAGGGCGACGTCTTCACCGCGGATCTGATCGAGACCTGGCTGGACTACAAGCGGGTCAACGAGGTCGACGCCATCCGCCTGCGGCCGCATCCATACGAGTTCACCCTCTACTACGACATCTGACGCCCAGCCGTAAGGTTCCGGCCATTGACCCATCGCCGGGCCTCGGGCGATCCGGCGGGCGCCGAGGCGGTGACCACGACCGGGTCCCGGACAGGTGCGGCACCGGTGAACCGCGGGGGGTCGGTCACGCTCTCGAGGCGGGGAGCCCTGATTGACCCCTGCGGTTCGTCTGGTCCTTCGCCGCGGCGCCAGAAGGCCTCTTCGAGCCGGGGACGCGTGCGGAAACCAGGTCCCGCCGCCACCTCCGGGCGGAGACCGGCCGAAGGTCCGCCGCTATCCACCAAGCGTCGGCGAGCGCCGGAAAGATCGCGAACGGGAGATGCCCGGACTCTTTCCCGGGATACCAGGCGAAACCCCGAACCCGCATTGAAAATTAGTATACCGATTCCCCGAGGCCCTACTTCGACGACGTCGGAGGCGGGCCTCACGTATATGCGGAACGGCGCGGTCCAGAATACTGGCCATTTCCCTCCGACACCCGCCGGGAGACCACGGCACGAAAGCGGAGTCGGGGACTCCGAAAATCCCGGACGGCAGCCGGCCCCGATCGCCCAGAGCCAGCCTTTCGTGACATAGCAGAGACCAAAAATTAACAATCGCGGAACAGGAAGGTAACTGGGCACGGCAAGGCTCCGGTCGAACCCTCCCGTCATTCGCGGCCTGGGTCGGCTGGCCAGGCCGATCACGAAGTCGCTCCGTAACGTGCAGGATCAACCACGGGGAGTATGAGTGAGTTATCAGGCCGAGTACATCTGGATCGACGGCACCGAGCCCGAGCCGCTGATGCGCAGCAAGACCCGCATCATCAGGGACGGTAAGGAACCGGAGATCTGGGGCTTCGACGGCTCGAGCACCAACCAGGCGCCCGGATCGAACTCGGACTGCGTGCTGCGGCCCGTCTTCGTCACGCCCGACCCGCTGCGGGGTGGCGACAACCTCCTGGTGCTCTGCGAGGTCGAGCTGACCGACTTCACGCCGCACCCGACGAACACCCGGGCCGCCGCCCGGACCGTCGCCGAGAAGTACGCCGACATGACGCCGATGTTCGGCATCGAGCAGGAGTACACCTTCTTCAAGGACGGCCGTCCCTACGGCTGGCCGGAGGTCGGCTACCCCGCGCCGCAGGGACCGTACTACTGTGGCGTCGGCGGCTCGAAGATGCCCGGCCGCCAGATCGTCGAGAGGCACGCGCAGGCCTGCCTCGACGCCGGTCTCGCCATCGAGGGCACCAACGCCGAGGTCATGATGGGCCAGTGGGAGTTCCAGATCGGCGTGCTCCCCGCCCCGGCGATCGGCGACCAGATCTGGTTGGGCCGCTGGCTGCTCCACCGGATCGCCGAGGACTACGGCGTCGAGGTGTCGTTCGCCGCCAAGCCGATCCCGGGCGACTGGAACGGCGCCGGCGCGCACACCAACTTCTCCACCAGGCAGACGATGGAGGGCTGGGACGCCATCGTCGCCTGCTGCGAGGCGCTCGGCACCCGGGTGCTGGAGCACGTGACCCACTACGGTCACGGCATCCAGGACCGGCTGACCGGTAAGCACGAGACGGCTCCGTGGAACAAGTTCTCCTGGGGCGCCTCCGACCGCGGCGCGTCGATCCGTATTCCGTGGGCTGTCGAGAAGGCCAAGAAGGGCTGGCTGGAAGACCGTCGCCCGAACGCGAACATGGACCCGTACCTGGTCTCCGCGCTCATGATCGACACCTGCTGCAGCGCCTTGGCCGGCGACAAGCCGACGCTGTTCGTGCCGTCCCAGACCACCCCGGCCCCGGCCGAGGCGACCGTCTGACGAACGGTCACCATCCCGGAGTACAGGCGGCCGTGGCGGTGCTCCCGACGACACGACCGCCTGCCGCCCGGTCTTACGGTGGCGCGGTTCCAGCACCACCGTACGTACTAGCCGAAATCCGCGGTCCGCTCGCGCGCGAACACCTCCTCGACGACGGCGCGGGCCAGCGCCGCCGACCGGCGGTGCTCGGCGACGAGCTCGCCGGCCCGGTCGGCGGGATATCCCGCCGCGCTCGCCATCGCCTCCAGACCGGGCGGGCGGTCGGGGACGACGTCCGGACGCGGCCAGCCGGCCAGCGTGCTCGCGTTGCGGATGCGGGAGGCGGACATCCAGGCCGCGCGCAGGATCTCCGCCTCGCTCGCGTCGAGCAGACCGGCGACGACCGCGGCCCCCAGGCCTTCGAGCGTCGACGTCGTGCGCAGCGTGGGAATCTGCCGGCCGTGGCGCAACTGGAGGATCTGCACCGCCCATTCCACGTCGGTCAGCCCCCCGGGGCCGAACTTCAGGTGCAGCGTACGATCGACTCCCCGTGGGATCCGTTCCCGCTCCATCCGCCCGCGCAGGCGGATGATCTCGTCCAGGGCGCCCGCGGGAAGCGTGGTCGGGTAACGCACCGTGTCCGCCAGCCGGCAGAACCGGTAGGCGAGCCCGGGATCACCGGCCAGGGGCTCCGCCCGCAGCAGCGCCTGCGACTCCCACTCCTGCGACCACCGTTGGTAGTAGGCCGCGTACGCCTCCAGCGTGCGCGAGGCCGGGCCGCTGCGCCCCTCCGGACGCAGCGCCGTGTCCAGGCGCAGCGCCGGATCGGGTCCGGGAACGGCCAGCAGCCGGTGCAGCTCACCGACCACCTCGGCGACGGCCCTGCTCGCCCGGTCCGCCGACGCTCCTGGCCTGGCCTCGTGCACGAACAGCACGTCGGCGTCGCTGCCGTAGGACATCTCCGCGCCGCCGAGCCGGCCCATCGCGATCATCGAGATCCGCGCCGGCAACGACTCCGGGTCACCTCCGGCGACCCTGCGCTCGGCGACGAGCAGGGACGCGGCAATGGTGGCGGCCGCGGCGTCCGCCAGCGCCCGGCCCACGGCTGCGACGTCCTGCAGGCCGAGCAGGTCCGCGCAGGCGACCCGGACCAGTTCGACGCGGCGCACCGCCCGGGCCCGCCCGACGGCCTCCTCCCAGTCGGGGTTGCGGTGGGCGATCGCCACCATGGTCCGAACCAGTGCCTCCCGCGGCACCGGGACGAGATCGTCCTCGGTGCGCAGCAGCCGCACCGACTCCGGCGCGCGGGCCATCAGGTCCGCCACGTACCGGCTGGTCGCGAGCACCCGGGCGAGCCGGTCCGCGGCGCCGGCGGAGTCCCGCAGCAGCCGCATATACCACGGGGTGCGCCCGAGTGCCTCGCTGACCCGCCGATAGGCCAGCAGCCCGGCGTCGGGATCGGGGGCGTCGGCGAAGGTGGGCAGCATCGTCGGCAACAGGTGGCGTTGGATCGCGGCCGTCCGGCTCACCCCGCTGGTCAGCGCCTCGATATGGCGCAACGACCGGTCCGGCGCGGCGAAGCCGAGCGCGGCCAGCCGGTCGGCCGCCTCCTGGGGGGTGAGGCGGATCTCCTCCGTCGACAGGCGGGCGACCGCCTCCAGCAACGGCTGGTAGAAGAGCTTCTCGTGCAGCGATCGGACGGATCGGACCACCCGAGCGTGGGCCTCCTCGAACGCCTCCGCCGTGCGCAACCCCATCGACCGGGCCAGCCAGCGCAGCTCGGTGGAGTCCCGGGGCAGCGTGTGCACCCGGCGCAGCCGTTGCAGCTGAAGGCGGTGCTCGGCGTTACGGAGAAAACGATAGGCGTCGGCGAGCCCGGCCGCGTCGCGCCGACCGACGTAGCCGCCGCGGGCCAGACCGTCGATGGCGCCCAGGGTGGAGGCGACCCGCAGCTTGGCATCCACCCGGCCGTGGACGAGTTGCAGCAGCTGGACGGCGAACTCGACGTCGCGCAGGCCGCCCGGGCCCAGCTTGAGATTGCGCTCCGCCTCCGCGCGGGACAGCGTCGACTCCACCCTGCGCCGCATCGCCCGCACGTCGGCCACGAAGCCGGGACGGGAGGCCGCCGTCCACACCATGGGCGCGACCATCGCGCAGAACTCGGCGCCCAACGCCAGGTCTCCCGCGATCGGGCGGGCCTTGAGTAACGCCTGGAACTCCCAGGTCCGGGCCCAGCGACGGTAGTAGGCGTGGTGGCTGGCGAGCGTGCGGACCAGGGCACCGTCCCGGCCCTCCGGGCGAAGCCCCACATCGACCTGGAACAGCGCACCGGCAGCGGTGACGGTGCCGGCGGCCCGGACCAGCCCCTCCGCCAGCCGCGTCGCCGCCGTCAGTACCGCCGGCCCGGCCGGTGCCGCCCCGCTCTTCCCCCCGTTCGCCGTACCGTTTGCCGCATCGCGGGGTGCCGTCGGCTCGGCGACGAACACGACATCGACGTCGCTGACGTAGTTCAGTTCCCGTCCGCCGCACTTGCCCATGCCGATCACGGCGAGCCGGACCGGGGGCAGCCGCGGGTCGAGCCCGGCACGGGCGACCGCCAGCGCCGCGTCCAGCGCGAATCCCGCCAGATCGGCGAGTTCGGCCGTGGCCTCGTCGAGCGGCACCGCGCCGGTCAGGTCCCGCGCCGCGAGGACCAGCAGCGCCCTGCGGTGCGCGATCCGCAGGGCGTCGAGGATCTGGGGACCGTCGCCCGCAGCCCGGGGCGCCGGATCGTCCTGATCCGCGCCGACCGCGCGCAGCAGACCTGCCCGCACACTCGCCGCATCCGGCGGGGCGGTGACCACCTCGTCGGCTTCCAGGATGCGCCAGTCCGCCGGATGGCGGGCAAGATGATCGCCAAGCGCGATGCTCGCGCCGAGCACGGCGGCGAGCCGTTCCCGCAGCCCCTCGTGGCGGGCCAGCGCGCCGACGAGGGCCGCGCCCCCGGCCGGGCCGAGGGCGTCCACGAGCCGGTCCAGCGCGGCGAGAGCCCGGTCCGGATCGGCCGCGGCCGCCAGCGAGCCGGCCACGACGTTGGCCTCGAGCCGTTCCTCGCGCACGATTCCCACGGTGGCGGGACCGGGCAGGACATCCCTGCCGGCGGTGGGCGACTGGACGGCCGGAGTGAGCAGGCCGAGGCGGCGCATCGTCGTCTCGACCCGGTCGACGTCGGTGAAGCCGAGCCGCGCGAGCTGCGCGGCGACCGAACTCCCCCGCGGATGGGCCGGGACCGATCCCGGCCCGACCGGTCCCGGCCCGACCGGTCCCGGCCCGACCGTGGGGGGCCGGGTGCCGGTCCGCCCGGTCATAGCACCGGCAGGTACCGGTCGATCTCGAACGGGGTCACCTGCCGACGGTATTCCAGCCACTCGGCCCGCTTGTTCCGCAGGAAGAAGTCGAACAACTCGTCGCCGAGGGTCTCCCGCACAAGCGCGGAATGCTCCATCACCTTGACCGCCTCGGCGAGCGAGCCGGGCAGGGCGGTGATCCCGCGCTCACGGCGCTGCGTGTCGGTGAGCGTCCAGACGTCGTCCGCCGAAGCCGGTGGCAGCTCATAACCGCCCTGGACACCCCGCAGGCCGGCTGCCAGCACCAGGGCGAAGGTGAGATACGGGTTGCACGCGCTGTCCGGCAGCCGGAACTCCACCCGGGTGGCGTTGGATTTGTGGAGCTTGTAGAGCGGAACCCGCACGAGCGCCGAACGGTTGTTGTGGCCCCAGCACACATAGGCCGGCGCCTCCAGCACCTCGCCGGCCTGCTGGTCACCGATGAGCCGCTTGTAGGAGTTCACCCACTGGTTGGTCACCGCGGTGATTTCGGCGGCGTGCGCGAGGAGCCCGGCGATGAAGGCCTTCGCCACCTTGGACAGCTGATAGTCGTCGGTCGGGTCGTGAAAGGCGTTACGGTCGCCCTCGAAAAGGCTCAGATGGGTGTGCATCCCCGACCCGGCCTGGTTACCGAACGGCTTGGGCATGAAGGTGGCGTAAATACCCTGCCGCAACGCCACCTCCCTGACCACCTGGCGGAAGGTCATGATGTTGTCGGCGATGGTGAGGGCGTCGGCGTAGCGGAGATCGATCTCCTGCTGGCCGGGGGCCACCTCGTGATGGCTGAACTCCACCGAGATACCCAGCCGTTCGAGCATGCTGATGGCCTGTTGCCGGAAATCATGGCTGATGTCATTGGGGGTCAGGTCGAAGTAGCCTGATTCGTCCACCGGCGGGGGCACCGGGCCACCGCGCTTCGGCGGCTCCCTGAGCAGGAAGAACTCGATCTCCGGATGGGTGTAGAACGTGAACCCCGCGTCGGCCGCCCTGGCCAGCGCGCTCCGCAGCACCCAGCGCGAGTCGGCGGCGGCGGGCGTGCCGTCCGGCATCACGAGGTCGCAGAACATCCGGGCCGTAAGCGGATGTTCACCGCGCCAGGGAAGCACCTGGAAGGTGGAGGGGTCGGGCCGGGCCAGCATGTCGGCCTCGTGTACCCGCGCAAAGCCCTCAATGGCGGATCCGTCGAAACCGATACCCTCCGCCAGCGCCCCCTCCAGCTCCGCGGGGGCGATCTCCACCGACTTCAGGTACCCGAGTACGTCGGTGAACCAGAGCCGAACGAAGCGGATGTCCCGCTCCTCCAGAGTCCGGAGAACGAACTCCTGCTGTTTGTCCATAGTGCCTCCGCGCTGAGGATGTGGACTCGACGATACGGGCCACCCGATGTGCTTATCCCGACCCTAGCGACTACATCCGTTCATCGCCGTGATGTTGCCTGGTAGCAACCCGTCCGCCAACGGCGTGTTACCTACCCTCCCGACACGGGACCTAACGGCCCACGCCGCGACCGCCTACGCTGCAACCATGGCCCAGCTGCGGATCGCCCTCGCCCAGGTGGACACGACCGTCGGGGACCTCGCCGGTAACGCCGACCTGGTCAGCACCTGGACGAAACGGGCCGTCGCCAACGGCGCTCATCTGATTGCCTTCGGTGAACTCACGTTGACCGGCTATCCGCCGGAGGACCTCGTCCTGCGCCGCTCCTTCGTCGCCGCGAGCCAGCGGGCGCTGGTAGCTCTGGCCCGCCGGCTGGCCGAGGAGGGGTGTGGCAAAATCGCCGTCGTCGTCGGCTACCTAGACGCGTCCGCGCAACCCGCGCCGAATGTGGGACGCCCGGCCGGTGAACCGCAGAACGCCGCCGCGGTGCTCTGGGGCGGCGAGGTTGTCGCGCGTTACGCCAAGCATCACCTGCCGAACTACGGCGTCTTCGACGAGTTCCGCTACTTCGTGCCCGGCATGGCCTTTCCGGTGCTGCGGCTGCACGGGATCGACGTGGGCCTGACGATCTGCGAGGACCTGTGGCAGCAGGGCGGGCCGATCACCGTGGCCCGCCGGTCCGGGGTCGGCCTCGTCCTGTGCATCAACGGCTCCCCCTACGAGCAGGGGAAGTCCTTCCAGCGCGACGCCCTGTGTGCCGAGCGCGCCCGGGAGGCCGCGGCCGCCCTGGCCTACGTCAACCTTGTCGGCGGGCAGGACGAGCTGGTCTTCGACGGGGACTCCCTCGTCGTCGACGCCGCGGGGGAACTCGTCGCGCGGGCGCCGGTCTTCAGCGAGGCGCTGCTGATCACTGACCTGGACCTGCCCGCGGCCGGTTCCGGCCCGGCGCGGGCGGTGTCCGGGGCCGTTGACGCCGGGGCCATCGACGCCGAGGACGTTGACGCCGAGGACGTTGACGCCGAGGACGGCACGACGATGACGGTGACGCGCACGGTACTGGCCGCCGAGCCGCTGGCACCGTTCACCCCCCTGCCTCCGGTCGTCGCCGACCGCCCCGAGCCCGCTGGGGAGCTGTACACCGCACTGGTCACCGCCACCCGCGACTACATCCGTAAGAACGGCTTCTCCTCGGTGGCGCTCGGGCTGTCCGGCGGTATCGACTCCGCGCTCGTCGCGACCATCGCGGTCGACGCGATCGGCGCCGACGCCGTCCACACCGTCGCCCTGCCCTCGGGCTACTCGTCGGGGCATTCGGTGACCGACGCCGCCGAACTCGCCCGCCGCCAGGGCACGCGGCACGCCGTGGTGCCCATCGAGCCGATCGCCGCCGCGTTCCGCGCCGCCGCCGCCGCCCTCGGCGGGTTGCACGGCCTCGCGGACGAGAACCTGCAGGCCCGGGTACGCGGAACGCTGCTCATGGCGTTGTCGAACCAGCATGGGCACCTGATCCTCACCACCGGCAACAAAAGCGAGCTGGCAACGGGGTTCTCCACCCTCTACGGAGACAGCGCCGGCGGCTACGCCCCCATCAAGGACGTCTCGAAGACCCGCGTCTGGGGGCTGGCGCGCTGGCGCAACGCCGCCGCGGAGAAGCGTGGCGAGGCGCCACCCATTCCCGATGAGATCATCGTCAAGGCGCCGTCCGCCGAGCTTGCCCCGGGCCAGCTCGACTCCGACCGGCTGCCCGACTACGGCATCCTCGATCCCGTCCTGGACGACTACGTCAGCCACGACCGGGGCCGGGCCGAGCTGATCGCGGCCGGGCACGATCCGGCCGTGGTGGACAAGGTGATCCGGCTCGTCGACCTCGCCGAGTACAAGCGCCGCCAGAACCCGCCCGGGCCGAAGGTGACCTCCAAGGCGTTCGGCCGCGACCGCCGACTGCCGATCACCTCCCGCTGGCGCGAGAACCCGCCGGCCTGACCAGCCGCGCGGGCCGGGGCCAGCCGCGCGGCTCGAGTCGAGCCGCTACAGCCGGCGCCCGTTTCATGCCTGGCCCTTACGCCCCATACCCAGTGCCTTTCGGTACAGCTCCGGGACGCGGTAGCGCTCGGTGTCATCGCGTGTACCAAGATCGATGCCGAGGAGGCCGACCTCCAGCCCGAGGTTCTCGACGTCCGAGTCGACCTCCAGCTCTCGCGCCGGAAACGGCGTACGTCCGATTCCCCGGAGCGCATCGAACAAGGGAACGAGCTCGGCAAACTCGTCCTGCAGGGAGTCGATTTCCTGTTCACTGATGTCATCCAGCGACTCCACGAGCGCCCGGGGACGTATCAGGCTGCGCTCGTAGTAGGGCGGTGCCAGCGACAGTCGCCGCTCTCGGTCAGCGGCGAGGTGGAAAAGCCGGACAAGCGAGCGTGGCGAGTGGTTTCCATTGCTGTCCGAAAGTCGGCGCCATACCCAGTTGTACGTGAAAGCGGTCTTGCCACCGGAGATCCGCTCACCAACCAGCACGCGCCACGCATTGAGCACCTGCGGCTGCGGCCACCTCTCGACCAGCTCCGGCAAAAAGCGCTGCAGCCCGGGTTCCGGCACCCTCTCACGAACGAGATCAGCGACGGCCGGCGCCCGGAGCGCCTGCTTGACGACCACCTTGAGATAATCGGTCTGGTTTGCCCAGGACAACGTCACGTCGCGACCGAAGAAATGTGACTTGTTCGGTAGCTGAACGGTTCTCCAGATGTCCTCCCTGAGCATGATCTTCATCCGAAGATTCACCAGCTCGTCACCGCGCTCGGACAACAGGGACAGCAGTCCCCCCACACTTTCCCGCCGTCGAGCGAGGTCGGCCGGAGTGAGACCGAACCCAGTGTCAAGACCGTCGAAAAGAAGAAATGTGCCCCGGGTAACATCCGCGTCGAGGTCCCGAATCCACTGCCAGCCGACGAGTCCGGCGTCTTCGATGGAAAGCATTTTGCGTACATCTTGGACGAGGTCAAGTTCGTTGTACTGCGACTCGTCCTTGGAGTCACAGGTGAGTCCACCGAACGCGGGCACCGGCCGACGGGGGCGCCCACTGGTCAGCTGGATCACGACCCCGATAAGCAACATCCACGCCGTGCGCCAGTCGTCTCCCCGGTCCGCCAAGACCTCGCCGATGGCTCGGTATGTCCCGCTGGACGGCATCCAGGGTCTTCTCATCGGCAGCCGCGGAGGGCTGGTCACCACGATGTTCCCGTCCGCGGCGAGGCTGCGGAACAGGGTGGTCTTCCCCGTGCCCTTCCGGCCAAGTATCAGGGGCACGTCGTCCCGGGCGGCCCGGCCGACAACTTCTGTGCGTAGGAAGGTCTCCTGGAACTCGTCGTCGGACTGAGCCTCCGCGGTGCCCGTCGAGAAGTGGATCTCAGCCAGGGCACCGGCTTTTGAACCGGGCGGCGGGATGGCCATGGCGGCTGCGCCGTCCCGCTCGGCCGCCGCCGACTGCGGAACGAACCCTGCGATCCACTCCCCTACGGGCGAATAAGCATCGATGCCGGTCTCGGGAACTACGGAATCAGATCCCGCGATGTCCTCGCTGTAACCGACGACGTGGACAAGCTCGTCAACCTCCGGGAACGCTGGATCCCCGCCTTCGACCACCGCCGGCGAGAGCCATTCCAAGATCCAGCCCGCCGCCCGGTCCTCGTATCGCCGACGAGTCTCCGGAGCGCCCGCGCCCGGAACCGGGCTCACCAGAAAACGGGGCTCAGGAGTGTAGGCCCGCTCGGATCTGGCCGCCAGAAGCGCCCGCGTCAGCGCCCGCGTTCCCACCCGTGCCTGCGGATGCGGGAAGAATGTTACGACAGCTATGTCGGCCAGATCGAAGAGAAGAGGTGCCGACAGCGGACTGATCCCGGTCCTTGAATCTATGAGAACAATCTGCGGCGAGATATGGAGGTCACGGACGGCGCCGATGAGCGCGCGGAGTGGATTATTTTCCTCACGGTACCATGCCGCTGGGTCGAGCTGAGCGAGCTGGCGCGCATAATTGGCATCCGGATATCCGGCGGGCAGAAGATAGAGTTCCCGTTCGGGATGAGCACGCAGCAGATGGGCGGTGACATCAGGCATTTCACCGGCTATGTCCGCCTCCAGTAGAAGCGGAACAACACCCTTTCCTGGCATGACTTCGCGCTCCACGTCGAAGAGTGCGGCAAGACCAGGCGCCTCAAGATCCATATCGAGGCAGAGCACTCGGTGTTCACGGGCTAGCAACAGAGCAGTGTAGGCGAGCGATGTCGATCTTCCGACACCCCCGCGGAGGGAGTAGAAGGTGGCGATGACCGGCTCGGAAAGGAAGTCGTCCGATCGTGAGGGAAGCCGGACCTCGATCGGCTCGCGCTGACCGCGCGCCAACGAGTCGGGCCACAGCGGGAGTTCCGGTGACGTAGATAGAAGATCTTCCTCGGATGCAGATGCTGCTGCCTCGTCGGGGGTGAGCAGGCTCATGAACGCTATGTCCGCGTCAGGCAGGACGGCCGCGAGTGCGATTTCACGCCGTTCAGGCTGGGAGCGCCCGCTGAAGATCTGCGTGACGACGCGGATCCGATAGCCCCGGAATGGATCCGGCTTTACCGTCACCACTGCCTGTTCGTCGCGCGTGCGGATGCGTGCCAGCACAGCCGCCCGCACACGGTCCGCTGTCTCCTGATACATACTCGGCATGCCGTCACCTCCTTGACCTCGCTCTTCCCGCTGCCACGTCGAAGTGGCCGGCCCAAGACAGGTACCTCAGATACGATTAGAGTAATCGGTTGAGCCGGCGCCCGAGGTACGCGGCGAGCCGCCGGGCCCGCGCAAACTCCGTGACATAGTCGATACCGGGCCTAAGAACCGGTTCGTATCGCATCTCGACCGAGCGCGCATCGACGTAAGCACGAAGATCCATCGGAAGATCTCCTCGCCGGATTCCGCAGTCGTCGAGTAGCGGTACGAGGTCGTGGGTTCGTCTGACGGTTTTACCACGAGCCGTGGCAAGCGCCTTCGCGTACGCCTCGACGACATAACCCATGAAGTACAGCGCGGCCAGCTGGCGCGACTGTGCGTGTAACACGGCGGCATCGGCGCCACGCTCGGAAGCCACCGCGGCCCAGTACTCGACCTGTTCGCGCCACGCTGGTTTCAGCTTGCCTCCTCCCGGTCCCAGCAAAACCCCGACATCCCCGAAAAGTGTAGCCAGACGGTAACGGGCCGGAACCATCGGCTCCGGCCCGCTACCGAGAAGTTGGTCCACCGGGACAGCACGAGTCTTCTGTCTTCTGAACGGGGCCGGGGCCAGCCGCGCGGCTCAGACCTGGCGGCGGCGCTCCACCGCGTCGAGGATCTCCGCGACGGCCTCGTCCACCGGCACGCCATTACGCTGCGTCCCGTCTCGAAAACGGAACGACACCGCACCCTGGGTGACATCGGAATCTCCGGCCAGCAGCATGAACGGCACCTTCTGCTTCTGCGCCGTACGGATCTTCTTCTGCATCCGGTCGTCGGAGGAGTCGACCTCCACCCGAAGGCCGTGTGCGGCGAGCCGCCGGGCGACCTCGTCCAGGTACGGCACGTGCTCGTCGGTGATCGGGATGCCGACCACCTGCACCGGCGCGAGCCACGGCGGCAGCGCCCCGGCATAGTGCTCCAGCAGGATGGCGAAGAACCGCTCGATGGTGCCGAACAACGCCCGATGGATCATGAACGGACGCTGCCGGGTCCCGTCCGCGGCCTGGTACTCCAGGCCGAAGCGCCGCGGCAGCTGGAAGTCCACCTGGATGGTGGACAGCTGCCAGGTCCGGCCGATGGCGTCACGGGCCTGCACGGAGATCTTCGGCCCGTAGAAGGCACCGCCGCCCGGGTCCATCACCAGTTCCAGGTCCTGCTTCTGCGCGGCCTCCCGCAGCAGTTCGGTGGCCTGCGCCCACTCCTCGTCGGTGCCGACGGCCTTGCCCGCCGGCCGGGTCGACAGCTCCAGGTAGAAGTCGGTCAGCCCGAAGTCGCGCAGCAGCCCGAGCACGAACGTCAGCACGCTGTCGAGCTCGGCGGGTAGCTGCTCGCGGGCGCAGAACAGGTGCGCGTCGTCCTGGGTGAGCCCGCGCACCCGGGTCAGGCCATGGACCACGCCGGACTTCTCGTAGCGGTAGACCGTGCCGAACTCGAACAGCCGCAGCGGCAGCTCCCGGTACGACCGGCCCCGCGACCGGAAGATCAGGATATGCATCGGGCAGTTCATCGGCTTGAGGTAGTAGTCGGTGCCGCCGTCGAGCTGCATGGGCGGGTACATGCCCTCGGCGAACCAGTCCAGGTGCCCGGAGATCTGGTAGAGCTCCGACTTGGTGATGTGCGGGGTGTTGACGAACGAGTACCCGGCCTCGATGTGCCGGCGCCGCGAGTAGTCCTCCATCGCGGTGCGGATCGCGCCGCCCCTGGGGTGGAAGACCGCCAGCCCCGGGCCGATCTCGGTCGGGAACGAGAACAGGTCAAGCTCCGCGCCGAGCTTGCGGTGATCGCGCTTCTCGGCCTCGGCCAGCCTGGTCTGGTAGGCCTTGAGCGCGTCGCGCGACTCCCACGCGGTGCCGTAGATGCGCTGCAGCTGCGGGTTCTTCTCGCTCCCCCGCCAGTAGGCCGCGGCGGAGCGCAGGATCGCGAAGGCCGGGATGGCCCGGGTGGTGGGCACGTGCGGCCCGCGGCAGAGGTCCTTCCAGCACAGCTCGCCGGTCTTCGCGTCGAGGTTGTCGTAGATGGTCAGCTCGCCCGCCCCGACCTCGACACTCGCCTCGGCGTCGTCGGCCGCCGTGTCACTCGACTTCAGCCCGATCAACTCGATCTTGTACGGTTCGTCAGCGAGCTCCGCGCGGGCCTCGGGCTCGGTGACGACCCGCCGGGAGAAGCGCTGGCCGGCCTTGATGATCGCCTGCGCCTTCTTCTCGATGGCCCTGAGGTCGTCCGGGGTGAACGGGGACTCGACGTCGAAGTCGTAGTAGAAACCGTTGTCGATGGGCGGCCCGATGCCCAGGCGCGCCTTCGGGAAGAGCTCCTGGACCGCCTGGGCGACGACGTGCGCGGTGGAGTGCCGGACGATCGCCCGCCCGGCCGGCGAGTCGATCATGATCGGCTCGACGACGACCCCGTCGGCGAGAACATGAGCAAGATCACGCTGCTGACCGTCAACCAGAGCCGCGATCACGTTCCGGTCGTCGGCGAACAGCTCGGCGGCCGTCGTCCCGGTCGGCACCACCCGCGGATCGCTGCGCTGGGCGTGCTGAACGGTAACGCGGACGTCGGACACCGAATCTCTCCTGTTGCGCTGGGAACACGGATGCGGGGATCGCGTCGCCGGTGCGTCGCCGGTACGTCGCCGGCAGGCGGCCCCGCGGCGGGCCTTCCTGGCCCGTTCGCGATGCTACTCGCGGATGCATGGTGCCCCCGGTGAGCGGGGTACGGCGAGCGGGATACTCAGCGTGACGAGCGTGGCTCAGTGCGACGGGTGTGGCTCAGTGCGACGGGTGTGGCTCAGTGCGACGGGTGTGGCTCAGTGCGACGGGTGCGCCTCCGCCGTCGGCCGCGCACCCTGCCGGCAGCGGATGCCACCGAGGATGGTGTCGACGATCTTCGCGATCCGCGTTCCGCTCACCTCGCAGTCACCACTCATGTACTGCCGATAGGCGACCGGCCCGACCAGCATGTCGACGACAAGGTCGACGTCGACGTCCGCGGCGAGTTCCCCCGATTCGATGCCGCGCCGGAGCATGGCGGCCGCTTTCTCCCGCGACGGCTCGATCACCTTCTGCGAGTAGGTGGCGAACAACTCCGGGTGCGTGCTCCGCTCGGCGACGAGCTTCGGCATGATCCGCCCGGACAACGACTGGAGGTTGTGCCGGCGCAGCGCGTTCAGCCAGGCCACCAGGTCGTCGCGCAGGGAGCCGGTCTCGACCGCGTCGAGACTGTCAGCCAGGGTGTCCAACGCGTCCCCGATCAGGGCGTCCTTCGTTGGCCACCGGCGATAGACCGTCGCCTTGCCGACCCCGGCGCTGGTCGCCACCGCCTCCATCGACAGGCTCGCGAAGCCGACCGTCGCGAGCTCGTGCAGCGCGGCATCGATGATCGCCTCATCGCAACGGGTGTCCCTCGGACGACCGGGAGCGCGGGAGACGCGGACCCCGGAGGGCACCCGGTCGGACGGTCGCCGAGGATGCGCAGCGCGCACGTCCCGGGTGGCCATCAGGCGGGACACCGGCCTGATCCCCCGCCCGCTCCGTCGCTGCCGTGCCGATGCATCCGCATGGAAAGGCCACCCGCCACCTTGATCGCGCCGCACGTTCTCGCCGCACTTCAAGATCAGCATACGTCCCAGTCGGTCAAGACGCATCCGTTTGCCATGGCAGCGGCGTGGCGTGCGTCGCGTTCCACGCCGATCGGGCCACGGTCCACCACGAAACCACCGCCCGAACGCCCCAGCCCGAACAGCCACCTCGGGGCTGGGTGGATCTGCTCCACCACGGGCTCTCCGCATGGCAGCCGTTGGTGGCAGCATGAGGGAGACGCCGGGACGCCCAGCGCCCGGACGGACGTACAGGAGCGCTCATGGATGCTTCAGGCACACCCACCCACCCGGCGGACCCGGCGCCCCACCCGGCGGACCCGGCGGCGACACCCTACGGCGCGCCGACCACGCCGCCGCGGCCACGCCGGTCCCGTTTCACAGTGCGCGACGTCGCCGCGGCGAAGAACCGGGGCGAGAAGTGGTCGATGCTGACCGCGTACGACGCCACCACCGCCGCCGTCTTCGACGAGGCGGAGATCCCCGTCCTGCTGGTCGGGGACTCGGCCGCCAACGTCGTCTACGGCTACGACACGACCGTGCCGATCACCGTCGATGAGCTGCTGCCGCTGGTCCGGGCCGTGGTCCGCGGAGCACCGCACGCGATGGTCGTCGCCGATCTGCCCTTCGGGTCGTACCAGGGGGGGCCGGCCGAGGCGCTGGCGAGCGCTACCCGCTTCCTCAAGGAGGGCGGGGCGCACGCGGTGAAACTCGAGGGCGGTTCCCGGGTGGTCCGGGCGGTGGACGCCCTGGTCGGCGCCGGCATCCCCGTTATCGGGCATCTGGGGCTGACCCCGCAGAGCATCCACACCATCGGGGGCTACCGGGTCCAGGGCCGCGACGAGGCCGGCGAGATCCTGCTGGCCGACGCGCTGGCGCTCGAGGCGGCCGGCGCGTTCGCGGTCGTGCTCGAGGTGGTTCCCGCCGATCTGGCCACCCGGGTGACGAAGGAGTTGCGCATCGCCACCGTGGGTATCGGAGCCGGCTCGGGATGCGATGCCCAGGTGCTGGTCTGGCAGGACATGGCCGGGCTGAGCGGCGGCCGCACGCCACGGTTCGTCAAGCGGTACGCGGATCTGCGCACGATTCTCGCGGACGCCGCCCGGGCCTACCGCGCGGACGTCCGGGACGGCAGGTACCCGACGATCGAGCACAGCTACTGATCAGTCATCCGGCCGGTGGTGCCGGCGGCGCCGGCGCTGTCACCCCGGTCCATCGCCGGTCCGGGCCAGCGCCGCCGCGAGCACGGACCACGCATCGACCAGGGACGGGCCGTACCAGGTCAGCAGGCGGCCGGACACGCAGACCGCGGGCGCGCTGAAGGTCTCGGGCCCGTCCGACGGGCTGAAGGGGTACGGCTCGTCGGGCAGGACCACCAGGTCATGGGGCGGGACGGCCGCGAGATCGATCCGAGGGTAGCGGTCCGGCGAGTCCGCCAGCACGTTGTCGACCCCCAGCCGGCGCAGCACGTCGCCGGTGAAGGTGTCCCGGCCGACCGCCATCCACGGCCGGCGCCAGATCGGCACCAACGCCCGCCGTCGCGGTCCGGCGGCCGGCACGGCCCAGGCCTGCCGGGCGGCGTCGAGCCAGCCGGGACGAGCCAGCCCGCAGGCCAGGCGCAACATCCGGTCCAGGCTCACCAGAGCCTGATCGACCGTGGTGGGGGCGGTGACCCACACGGCGAGCCCGGCCCGGCGCAGCGCGGCGAGGTCGGGTTCCCTGTTCTCCTCGGCGTTCGCGCAGACCAGGTCCGGGGCCAGGGAGACGATGGTATCGAGGTCGGGGTTCTTCGTCCCCCGGACCCGAGCGACGGCCAGCCCCGCGGGATGGCTGCACCAGTCGGTGGCACCCACCAGCAGACCGGGCGCGGTGACGGCGATCGACTCGGTGAGGCTGGGAACGAGCGAGACGATCCGTTCCACCCGCGCCGGAATCGCCACCGGGTGGCCCAGGTCGTCCCGGGGGGCCGTCCCCGCCTCTCGTTCCCGCCCATTCGCCACCGCGGCCACATCCAAACGGGCCCCGTCCAAACGGGCCCCGTCCAAACGGGCCCCGTCCAAACGGGCCACATCCGGACGTAGCCCGTCCGGACGCCGCTCAGACATCGGTGACCCGCAGGCCGGCGTGCGACTTGTACCGGCGATTGACCGAGATCAGGTTCGCGGTCAACGCCTCGACCTGACCGGCGTTGCGCAACGTGCCGGCGTAGATGCCCCGCATGCCGGGAATGCGCTCGGCGAGCGCGGCCACCAGATCGGTGGCGGCCCGATCGTCGCCGAGGACCAGGACGTCCGTGTCGATCTTCGTGACCGCGTCATCGGCCAGCAGCACCGCGGAGACGTGGTGGAAGGCCGCCACGATGGTGCTGTCCGGCAGGACGGCGGCCGCCTGCTGCGCGGCGCTGCCCTCGGGCACCGCGAGCGCGAAGGCACCCCCCTTGTCGAAGCCGAGGGGGTTGACGCAGTCGATCACGATCTTCCCGGCCAATGGCTCCCGCAGGGCGGCCAGGGTCTGGCGATGGCCCTCCCAGGGAACCGCGATGATGACGACATCGGCGCGCTCGGCGACCGTGGCGTTGTCCGCGCCCTCGATGCGCAGGCCGGGGCGCGCGAGCGCGGCCGCGGCCTGCTGGCCGCGTTCGGTCGAGCGGGACCCGATCAGTACGAGATGGCCGGCGGCGGCGAACCGCAGGCCGAGGCCCCCGCCCTGCGGACCCGAGCCGCCGAGGATACCGATGGTCAGCGCGGGGACGTCCGGCCGGACGCGGTCAGTCGAAGCCACCCTGCCATCCTGCCCGATCCGGGCTTTGGCCGCCCGGCTGCGTGACACCCGTGAAAGCGTTCCCAGAACAGTGGGAACCAACCCGTTCACCCTCCGACATGACGATGCACGACAAGTACCCCCCCTTGCGGACAGCTCCTTGCAATGAGGGACTATGCAGAGACAACGGGACAGCTACGTGTCCGATTTTTCCGAGCTCGCCCCCCGCGGGGAGATCCGGATCGACCGGGTCCATACACGTCGCCACCGGCAGAGGAGCAGCCCACGTGACTGACAGCTACAGCTCTTGGACCGCGACACTTGGTGAGCGAGTAGACACGAAAAGCGAAACCGCCGGTACTTCCAGGAACCCCGCGCGCGCATTGGTCTCAGATGGGCCGTACCGTTCCGTTTCACACACATCGAGCAGATCTTCGGAGTCAGGCGAGAGAGGTCGAGCAATGGCGGACGTGTCGGTTCGCTTCGCGATGACAAACGACAGCGAAGTGGTGCTGAACCTGTCGCTGCCGCAGGCACTGCGCCTGATGGAAGCGATCGCCCGCAAGGTGGGCGAAACCCTGGCCGAGCGCAGCACGCAGACGGTCGGCGGTGTCGGCGGTGTTCCCGCCTCGGCCCCTTCCAACGGGATGCCCAGCCTGGGGCCGTACACCCCATCCTGAGCATCCACGTGCCGCGCCGGTCCACCTGTCCCCACGCGGCGGCATCGCGCCACTTGGCGCGTTCTCACGCGGACAGTCCCGGGTGGACATCCGCCCGGGACGCCGACCATCGCTCAGAACCGGGGCGGTGCCCCGGCGAAACTCACGGGCCCGTCATGCACGGGCCTGTCACGCACCGGTCCGTCCCCGGGCCCCAGGTCCGGGAGTAGTGACCGATCGAGCCCAGGGCCGCGTCCAAGGCGCGTGGATGCGAGGCCGCGTACACCTCGCGAAGCCGGTCCACCGTCACCAGGGTGTAGATCTGGGTGGTACTGACCGAGGCGTGTCCCAGCAGCTCCTGCACCACCCGGACGTCGGCGCCGCCGTCGAGCAGGTGGGTGGCGAAGGAATGGCGCAGCACATGGGGTGAGACCCCCTCCACACCGGCCGCGAGCGCCGCCGTACGCAGCACCGACCACGCGCTCTGCCGGGACAGGCGGTTACCGCGGCGGGACAGGAAGACCGCGGGCCCCGAGCGGGGGGCGACCAGCGTCGGCCGCCCCATCCGCAGGTAGTCGGCCACCGCGGCGATGGCGTACCGACCGAGCGGGACGATCCGGTCGCGTCCGCCCTTGCCATGCAGGCGCACGGAGGCGGCCTCCAGATCGAGATCGTCGACGTCGAGACCGACGGCCTCCGAGATCCGGGCCCCGGTGCCGTAGAGAAGCTCCAGCAACGCGGTCGCTCGCAGACGACGGACGGCCTCGGCCGGTTCCACCGGCGGCGGTCCCCCGGGCGGCGGCGGTCCCCCGGGCGGCGGCGGTCCCCCGGGCGGCGGGGATCCCGGCGGGGGCGCACCTGCGGCCGCGGCGAGGACGGCCACCACCTGGTCGATGCTCAGGGCCTTCGGTAGCCGCCGGGGAGGCGTCGGTGGTCGAACCGGCCGGGACACGTCCTCGGGGACGTCACCCTCGTCGGCCGCGAAGCGGTGCAGCGACCGGACGGCGACCAGCATCCTCGCGACCGACGCCGCGGCAAGCGGCGGGTGCGTGTCGTCACCGGTGCGCAGCACGGCGGCGAATCCGGCAACCTCCGCCTCACCGACCGCGTCCAACGAGGGCAGACCGCATGCGGAGAGATGATCACAATAGCGGCGCAGGTCGCGACGGTAGGCGAGCACCGAGTTGCGCGCGAGTCCGCGTTCGCCCTCCAGATGGTGGAGATAGCGCTCGATGACGCCGGCAGGCGTGCCACGCAGCTGGGACGGCTGGGACCCGGCTCGATGATCCGCAGGCCGGGGCGGGTCGTCCGGCCCAGCCAGGTCGATCGGCCCGGCCAGGTCGTCCGGGCCGGCCAGGTCGTCCGGGCCGGGCCGAGGTGCCGACGGACGATGATCCGAGGACCCGCCGACGCCGGATGCCGAGGCCGCGGGGGGGCGCAGCCGGAATACCCGGTCGCCGTCGGTGACTCCCATCATCGAACTGATAGTAGGACCTGCCCCCCGTTCTCCGTTGGTGCCTATCCACATACCGCGTTTCCGCGGCTATCCTGGCGACTTGTGCGGGCGGGCAACGGGTCGTCACGGTACGCCGCACGGCTGGGGGTCGTCATCGCCATGCTCGTCATCCTCACGGGCGCGGGCTGCGGCGGCGACCAGCACGAGCCGTCCGGGGCCGCGCTCCCGGCCCGCCCCGGTTCCCAGAACCGGGGCACGGCCGTCTCCGGCGGCCCTTCCGTCTCCGGTTCGGCCCCCGGTGCGGTCGATGACACGCCCGCGGCCGCCACCCGCACGGTCGAGGGCTACTTTCACGAGATCAACGAGGCCGCGCGGGCCGGTCGGGTCGCGGTTATCGCGCCGACGGCGCTCGGTGGCTGCCAGCCCTGCGCCCTCGACGTCGGGGTGACCCGCTCGCTCCAGCAGCGGGGGCTGCGCGCGGACGGGCCGGCCTACCAGCTGAGCGACGTGCTCGCCCGGCCGCGGGTCGGGCTCGTCACCGAGGTGGACTTCACCGTGCGGACCCGGGCGGTGGGGCTGCTGGACCCGGCGGGCCGGCGGGTCTCCGACGCCCCGGGCGTGCCGACCCGGGTCGGCACGGCCGAGCTGTCGCTCACCGACCACGGCTGGCGTATCCAGACCCTGCGCTACGCCCCGGCCCAAGCATGACCACCGGCCCGGGGACGACCGGCCCGCACGCGACCACCGCCGCCCGCACGACCACCGCCGCCCGCACGACCACCGCCGCCCGCACGACCACCGCCGCCCGGCGCCGCACGATCCCGCGCCCGGCACTGATCGCGGTCGGCGCGCTGCTACTGGTGGGCCTGACCGGCCTCGCCGGCGGCGCGACGCCCGCCGCCGCGGCGCCCGGACGCACCGTCCCGGTGCCCTGCGTCGGCGCGCTGTGGGGTACCTGTGACACTCGGGCCACGGACAACGGCTACCAGTACCGCTACCACGACGGAGCGCTGGAGCGCGTCGGGATCCCGACCGGCTCGGGGGCCCGGCGGAGCGCGGCCTGCGGTCAGGACTGCCCGGACGACCCGGCGGCCGTCTGTGACCTGCTGACCGCGGTCGGGCCGGATCCGGCGATGGACGCGCAGGCGCGGGCCCAGTACGACCAGGCGGTGGCGGGCTGCTTCAACTACCTGCTGCCCGCCGGCGCGGTGCCGATCGCCCAGGTGCAGGCCGCGCTCGCCAACTACCTGCGCGAGAGACTCCTGCCGAAGCCGTCCATCGTCATCGCGCCGTCCGGCCGCAGCTTCGCGAACCTGGCCACGATCCTCTACACCCCGGTGCCCGACTCGTTCACGTTCAACGTCGACCAGCCGGTCGTGGCGACCATCAGTGCCGTTCCCCACTATCACTGGGAGTTCGGCGACGGCGAGACCGGCCCGGACGCTCCCGGCCGGCCCTACGACCCGGCGATCTCACCGCGCGATCATCCCGAGGCCTACGTGGCGCACGGCTACGCCCGGCCGGGCCGGTACCAGGTGACCCTCGCGGTGACCTGGGATGGCACGTTCACCGTTCCCGGGGTCGCGCAGGCGTTCCCGATCGCCGCGGTGACCCTCGCCGCCGCAGCGGGCCTCGTCGTCGACGAGGCCGCCGGCGTGCTGGTCCACAACGACTGACGCCACCGCGGGACCGACGCCACCGCGGAGAAACGGGGGCCGCGGCGCGGCGGCGGCTCAGCCGCGGTGAGCGGGACGAGCGGGCCAGGGTGCGTCGGGTGGGCGCAGACCGGCGTAGTTCTCGGCGCGCGCCCGGGCCGTGGCCAGCAGCCCGATGACCGCCATCGCGTTGGTGATCTCACCGCGCAGGACCCGTTCGACGGCGTCGGTGAAGTCGATGCGGGCGAGACCCATCTCGGCCTCCTCGTGCACCGGCACGTACCGCTCGGCGGCCGGGATCTCGTGCAGCCCGCGGGCCAGGAAGAGGCGGTAGGCCTCGTCGGTCATCCCTGGTGAGGCCCACACGTCAACCAGCAGATCGTAGCGGTCGGCGCGCAGCCCGGCCTCCTCGGCCAGCTCCCGCGCGGCGGCCGAGGACGCCGGCTCGCCCGGCACGTCGAGAATGCCGGCGGGCAGCTCCCACAGCGGACCACCGACGGGATGACGGTACTGATGGACCATCACCACCCGATCGGCCTCGTCGAGGGCGACCACCCCCACGGCGCCGGGATGCACCACCACATCACGCTGCGAGATGTCGCCATCCGGCATCCGCACCTGATCGCGGCGGACGGAGATGACCCTCCCCTGGTAGGCCAGGGTGCTCTCGGTGACCTCGTAGCGGTGCGGGGTCGCTGTCACGGGGACACCAGCGCGGCGGTGCCGTTGGAGCTGACGCTCGGCCGGGACGCGCTCGCGCCCCGGCGGATACTCCCGCCGGATCGACCGGCCGTGACGCCGCGGGTCTGCGCGGCGCCGTTCTCTAGGACGCCGTTCTCTAGGACGCCGTTCTCCGGGGTGGCGGCGTCCTCGCTCGGCAGGTCCACCGGCAGCACCCCGCGGCGGCGGTCCGCATGCGCGACCGCCGCGGCGACGAGACCCCGGAACAACGGATGGGCCCGGGTCGGCCGGGACCGGAACTCCGGATGTGCCTGGGTGCCGACGTAGTACGGATGCACATCGGCGGGCAGTTCGACCACCTCGACCAGGCGGCCGTCCGGTGACGTCCCGGAGAAGACCAGCCCGGCGGCGGCCAGCCGGTGCCGATAGTCGTTGTTCACCTCGTACCGGTGCCGGTGGCGCTCGGCGACCTCGGCGGCGCCGTATTCACGCTGGGCGAGCGTGCCGGGCACCAGCACGCACGAGTACAGGCCCAGTCTCATCGTGCCGCCCATGTCCCGGGTGCCGGCCACCACCTCGTGCTGGTCGGCCATCGTGGAGATCACCGGGTGGGGGGTCTCGGGGACGAACTCGGTGGAGTTCGCCGCCTCCAGGCCGGCGAGACTGCGGGCCGCCTCGATGACCATGCACTGCAGGCCGAGGCAGATACCGAGGGTCGGAATGCCGTTCTCGCGGGCGTGCCGCAGCGCGGTGAGCTTGCCCTCGATGCCCCGCACCCCGAAACCACCGGGAACGATGACCCCGTCGATCCCGTCGAGCAGGGTGGCCGTCGCATCCGGGGAAGAGCACTCGTCCGAGGTGACCCACCGCAGGTCCACCCGGGTGTCGGTGGCGAAGGCGCCGGCGCGCAGGGCCTCGGTCACCGAGAGGTAGGCGTCGGGGAGATCCACGTACTTGCCGACGATCGCGATCGTCGCCGTGTTGGCCGGGTGGTGCACCCGCCGCAGCAACGTGTCCCACTCCGTCCAGTCGACGTCGCGGAAGGACAGCCCGAGCCGACGCACCACGTAGGCGTCGAGGCCCTCGCGGTGCAGCACCCGGGGGATGTCGTAGATGGAACTCGCGTCCGGCGCCCCGACGACGGCCTCGTCATCGACGTCGCACATCATCGCGATCTTCTTCTTGAGCGAATCGGGCAGCGGCCGGTCGGACCGGCAGACCACGGCGTCGGGCTGCAGGCCGATACTGCGCAACGCCGCGACCGAATGCTGGGTCGGCTTGGTCTTCAGCTCTCCGGAGGGGGCGAGGTAGGGGACCAGGCTCACGTGCACCGTCAGGGCGTTGTCCCGACCGACCTCGTGGCGTACCTGACGGATCGCCTCCAGGTAGGGCAGCGATTCGATGTCCCCGACGGTCCCGCCGACCTCAGTGATCACCACGTCGACGGAGTCACCGGCCAGCCGCCGGATCCGGTCCTTGATTTCGTCGGTGATGTGCGGGACGACCTGGACGGTCTGGCCCAGATAGCCGCCGCGGCGTTCCCTGGCGATGACGGCCGAGTAGACCTGACCCGTCGTCACGTTGGCACTGCCGTCGAGGCTGACGTCGAGGAACCGCTCGTAGTGGCCGATGTCGAGGTCGGTCTCGGCCCCGTCGTCGGTCACGAACACCTCACCGTGCTGAAACGGGTTCATCGTCCCCGGGTCCACGTTGAGGTAGGGGTCGAGCTTCTGCATTGTGACACGAAGTCCACGAGCCTTGAGTAGTCGGCCAAGGCTCGACGCGGTCAGTCCCTTGCCGAGACTGGACGCAACCCCGCCGGTGACGAAGATGTGTTTGGTGATATGCGCCTGACCCACCCGAAGCTCCCGTGGTTACGCCGCCGGTCCGGCCCCGGCGCCTCCACGGGACTTCACGGTAACAGCTCCCCCGCGCGACGCCTCCAGCGCAATGCGGGGACTCTGCCACAAGGGTGAGTCATGCCCCTCGGTTATCACCTTCGGTGACTGCCTGGACCACCGCAGGATGTCCGACCTCCCGACCGCGGTGGCACTACGGCAGCGCCTTGTCGGCCTCCGCGGCGGCGAGCAGCTCCTCGGCGTGCCCACGGGCCAGCGGGCTCTCCTCCTGGCCGGCGAGCATCCGGGAGAGCTCCCGCACCCGGCCGGCGTCGTCGAGCATGACGATCCCGCTACGGGTGACCGATCCGTCGTCGGCCTTGTGGACCACCAGATGACGGTCCGCGAAGGCGGCGACCTGCGGCAGATGAGTGATACAGATCACCTGATGGGTACGGGCGAGGCGGGCGAGGCGCCGGCCGATCTCCACCGCGGCCCGGCCGCCGACCCCGGCGTCCACTTCGTCGAAGACCATGGTCGAACCGGTGTCGGCGGCGGCGAGTACGACCTCGATCGCGAGCATGACCCGGGACAGCTCACCGCCCGACGCGCCTTTCTGGACCGGCCGCGGCGGCGCCCCGGGATGCGGGATCAGCCGCAGCTCCACGTCGTCGACGCCGAACGGTCCGAACGCGACGACCCGCAGGCCGACCGGCAGACCGGCTGGATCGTCGCGCTGCGACACGGCGGCCTCCACCCGGGCCCGGGGCATCGCGAGCCCGGCGAGCTCGGCGGCGACCGCCGCACCGAACCGGGCCGCCGCCTTGGTCCGGGCCTCGCTGACCTCCTCGGCGAGCCGGGCCAGCTCGGCGGTCAGGCTGTCCCGCCGGGCGGTGAGCGCCTCGACGCTGTCCCCGGCGCCGTCGAGTTCCAGCAACCGGCGCCCGGCCTGGTCCGCCCAGGCCAGCACGCCGTCAATGCCGGTGCCGTGCGCCCGGGTCAGGCTGGTGAGGGCGGCCTTGCGCGCCTGGGCGTCGGCGAGGCGCACCGGGTCGGCATCGATGCCCTCCGCGTAGGAGGCGAGGTCCGCGGCGACGTCGGTGAGCAGCATCCCCACCTCCGTGAGCCGCGTGCCGAGGGCGGCGAGCTCGGTGTCGAGGGCGGACTCGCCGGCGATGACCCGCTGGGCCGCGGCCACCAGATCGACCGCACCGGGCTCGTCCGACCCGGTGGCCGGATCGCTCATCAGCGCGGCGTGCGCGGTCCGCGCCGCCCGCACCAGGGTCTCCGCGTGCTCCAGCTTGGTCAGCTCGGCGTCGAGGGTGACGTCCTCACCGGGGCCGGGGGCGATCCGTTCCACCTCGTCCAGGCCGATGCGCAGCAGCTCCGCCTCCTGCTCGCGTTCACGCACCCGGTCGGTGATCTCGGCGAGCTGCCGACTGACCCGGGTCAGCTCCCGGTACGCACCGCCGTAGCGGGCCAACGGCCCGGCGACGGCGGAACCGGCGAACCGGTCCAACGCATCACGCTGGGTGGACGGCTTGAGCAGGCGCTGCGCCTCGGACTGGCCGTGCACGGCGATCAGCTCCTCGGCGATCTCGGCGAGGACACTCGCCGGAACCGAGCGGCCCGCGACCTGCGCCCGGGACCGGCCCTCCGCGGTCAGGGTCCGACCGACGACGAGGACGGCGCCACCCGGATCCTCGTCGAGGTCGCCGCCGACTTCGCGGACCCGGGCCGCGACAGCCGACTCGGCACCGATGACGAGCCGACCCTCGACAAAGGCGCGACCGACCCCGGGCCGGACCAGACCATAATCCGCCCGCCCGCCGGTGAGCAGCCCCAGCCCCTGGACAATCATGGTCTTGCCGGCTCCGGTCTCGCCACTCACCACGGTGAGGCCGGGAGCGAGGGCGAGGGCGGCATCGTCGATGACCCCGAGGCCGCGGATGCGAATCTCCTCGAGCACGCCCCGAACTCTAGCGTCACCAGGACGGAGGCCGATATCGCAGAGGCGGAAGATCCGACATCGCGGTCCCCGCGTCGCGGCGAAGCCCCCCGACAGCCACCCCAGGAAGCTCGCCGAAGGCAAGCTGACGGAAACCCCGAACGGCGCCCAGGGCCAGGGGTCCCCGCGTCGCGGCGAAGCCCCCCGACAGCCACCCCAGGAAGCTCGCCGAAGGCAAGCTGACGGAAACCCCGAACGGCGCCCAGGGCCAGGGGTCCCCGCGTCGCGGCGAAGCCCCCCGACAGCCACCCCAGGAAGCTCGCCGAAGGCAAGCTGACGGAAACCCCGAACGGCGCCCAGGGCCAGGGGTCCCCGCGTCGCGGCGAAGCCGCTACGCGGGGGAGGCACGCTGGTTGCGTCCCCGCCAACCTTCCACCGGAAGGCCGAACTTGGCAACAAGACGATCAGTGAACGGCAGCGGGCGCACCACGGCGAGCCGCACCGGTCGGCGGCCGCGGACCACCTCGACCCGCGACTCGGGGGGCACCTCGACGGACCGCCGGCCGTCACAGTAGAGGACCGCGGGCACCGGCGGCAGGATCTCCACGGCGACCGCGGAGGTCGGCGCCAGCACGAGCGGCCGGGCGAACAGCGCGTGCGCGCTGATCGGGGCGACCAGCAGGGCCTCGACGCCCGGCCACATCACCGGGCCACCGACCGAGAAGGCGTAGGCGGTGGATCCGGTGGGCGTCGAACAGATCACCCCGTCGCAGCCCCACCGGGATAGCGGACGCCCGTCAATCTCCAACACGCATTCCAGCATCCGAGCGCGCTCGGCCTTCTCCAGGGACATCTCGTTGAGCGCCCAGCCGGTATAGGTGACCTCGCCACGCCGCCGGACCGTGACGTCTACCGTCATGCGTTCCTCGACCGTGTAGTCCTTGCGGACGACGTGCTCGATGGTGGATTCCAGCGCGTCGGGTTCGGCCTCGGCGAGGAACCCGACATGCCCGAGGTTCACGCCCAGCAGCGGGGCGTCAGCGGTGCGGGCCAGCTCCGCGCCGCGCAGCAGGCTGCCGTCGCCGCCGAGGACCAGCACCAGTTCCACCCCGACGGCCGCGTCGGCGTCGGGCGGCACGCTGTTGGCGGCGGTCAGGTCGAGCATCTCCGCCTCGTCCCGCAGCACCCGCGGCGACACCCCGGCAGCGGCCAGGCCCTCGATGACCCGATGGGCGCTCTCCCGGACCACCGAGCGGCGGGGATGGGTGACGACGAGGATCTCCCGCGTCATGCCCGGCGCCCCGGTCCCGCGGGGCCGGCTGCGATCGCCCCGGTCAGGACGTCCGCGTCGAGCGGTGGGGCCCCGGCGGCCAGCCACAGCAGGTACTCGACGTTGCCCGCCGGGCCGGGCAGCGGACTCGCCGTGACGCCACGCACGCCGAGATCCAGCATGGCCGCGGACGCCGCCACGTCGCGGACCGCCTCGGCGTGCAATGCGGTGTCACGCACCACCCCGCCGGGCCCGAGCCGCTCCCGGCCGACCTCGAACTGGGGCTTCACCAGCAGCACGAAATCGGCATCCGGGACCGCGCAGGCGCGCAGCGCGGGCAGCACCAGGGCCAGCGAGATGAACGACAGGTCCCCGACGACCAGGTCGACGCGGTCACCGATCTCGGCGGGCGTCAGGTTCCGGGCGTTGGTACGGTCGAGCACGCGGACTCGGGGGTCGCAGCGCAGCCGCCACAGCAACTGCCCGTAGCCGACGTCCACGGCCACGACGGTCCCCGCACCGTACCGCAGCAGCACGTCGGTGAAGCCGCCGGTGGAGGCACCGACGTCCAGGCACCGACGACCGGCCACGACCAGCGTGGGGCCGGTCGAACGCGGGGTCCCGGCACCCGGCCCCGGTGCGGGGACCCCGAAGGCCTCGAAGGCACCCAGAAGTTTGTGCGCGCCGCGGGAGGCGTAGCCGGGATCGTCCCCCTTCGTCACCGCGATGGAGGTGGATCCGTCGACCACCGTGGCGGCCTTCGTGGCAGGAATGCCGCCGACCAGCACCCGACCCGCGATGATCGCCGCAACGGCCTGCTCCCGGGACCGGGCGAGACCACGACGGACAAGTTCGCTGTCCAGACGTGTCCGGCGGGACATCGCGACCCCGGAGCGACTCACCGCGCCGGCCGGATCATGCCCGGCCCGGGCCGCGGCCCTCCCGTGGGACGCGCCCCGCAACGCGCCGGAACGGGCACGCCCGGCCCGGCCGCGCCCCCGACGCCCTTGACGCGGTCAGCGCCCTTGACCTGGTCAGCGCTCCCGTCCAGGTCCGCCAGTGCCCCGGCCAACCGGCGGTTTATCTCCTCGAAGACCTCGACATGCGCGGCCGTCGGTAGGACGTCGAGCATGTCCAGCCGGCCGAGGGCGCCGCGAACCTCGGCAGGCAGATTCTCGGTGTTCACGTTGTCAGCCTCCCGCACTCACGGCCGCTGACGCGACGGACCCTGGCGACGTGCGTCATGCGACGAATCTCATGTCCTGTCCACTCCTCGTCCGGCCGGATCCGCCCTCGGCCGGACCGGGACCTCACCCCGGGTCCGTCAGGACCACCGGAGATCGGCTCGCAACCGGTGTAAACTCGCCCGCCACGCGGGTCGTCCCGCCCGGAACACCTACTCTCACGCTAGTGTCCCGGACACGCCGGGCCGAGAGGGGCGCAGGTCGAACAGGCCGAGAGGAGGACCGGCCGGGATGGCCGACAGGTCGCAGTGCGAGGCCGCGCTCCATGCTCTCGCCGCCCGTCTGGATGGGCTCTCCGCCGACGGCCGTCCCCCGCGCGCCCCGGATCGCGTCATCGTCTGTCGTATCCCCGATCTCGGCGCTGTCTTCTCCGGGGAGCTGCGTGACGGCTGCCTGCGGCACATTGGCGAAGGCAGCCGCGACGACGCCCAGATCACCCTGACGCTGGAGAGCGACGACCTGGTGGCGGTCGCCGAGGGAAGGCTTCCCGCGATGACCGCCTGGGCCAGTGGGCGGCTGAAGGTGGACGCGAGCGTGTGGGATCTGCTGCGGGTCCGCTCGCTGCTGTGACGATGTGCCTGTTCACCGACGATGCTCCAAGGCGCCGGGACTCAGGCGGACACCGGGACTCAGGCGAGCGCCACGGGCTCCGGTGCCCGGGGCGCCGGAGCCATCAGGTCCTCGCAACCCGGCGGGCGTCGCGCCGCGATCGCGTGGACGGCGACGCCGCTGTCCAGGGCGGACCAGACCGTGGCGCAGGCGGCCCGCAGCCCGTCCAGCCCGTCGGTGCCGTCCCCGTTCCACGTGTCGTCACCCGACACATCCCGGTCTGACGCATCCCCACCGGAATGACCGCCACCTGAACGATCGCCATCCGACGCGTCATCGCCCAGCCCGTAGCTTTCACCCGACCAGTGCAGCGTCCCCTCCTCGACCCGGCTGCTCCAGGCGCCGCAACGATAGGCGTGGTTCCCCAGCTCCGGGACGGCCTCCACCGGTGGCGCCGCCCGGAGCAGCCCGCGCAGGTCCGCGGCGAGGAAGTCGGGACGGTGCGGAGCGGGAGCGGCGAGCAGGTCTCCGGGGGTCGTCACCCCGGTGAAGACGAGCAGGGTCGGCGTCGACGTCCGGTGACCGGCCTCGATGTCGGTGTCGAGCCGGTCACCGACGATGAGGGGTGTCCGGGCTCCGCTGCGCCGCATCGACTCGCGGTGCATCGCCGACTCGGGTTTGCCGGTCACCACCGGCTCGCGGTCCGTGGCGGCCCGCAGGAAGGCGATGACGGATCCGTTACCGGGCGCGACGCCCCGCTCGGTTGGCACGGTGCGATCGGCGTTGCTGGCGATCCACAGTGCTCCGGCCCGGATGGCATAGGCCGCCTCGGCGAGGCGGGCATAGGTGAGATCCGGGTCGAACCCCTGGACCACCGCCGCCGGATCGTCCTCGGCCGAGTCCACCGGGACCAGGCCCTCCTCCGTCACCGCCTGTCGAAGTCCCCGCCCTCCGGTAATGAGCACCCGGGATCCGGTGCCCAGCCGTTCGGCCAGGACGTGCGCCGCTGCCTGCGCCGAGGTGACGACGTCCTCGGTTTGCGCCGGCACGCCGAAGCCGCGCAGGCGGGCGGCGACCTCGGCCGGCGGGCGCAGCGCGTTGTTCGTGACGTACACCGTGCGCATCCCCCGGCGGCCCGCGGCTGCGATGGTGCCGGCCGCGTGCGGCACGGCGGCGGCCCCACGGTTGACGACACCGTCGAGATCCATCAGGGCGACGTCGAACAGGTCGGCCAGCGGCCGGTCCGTCCCGCGCAACGGCCCGGGGAAGCCGCCGGAAGACACGGAGCAAGCAGAGGACACGGAGCAACCAGAGGAACCAGAGGACACAGAGGACACAGACAAGCCGCAGGACGACGAAGCGGAGGAGACCGCGGAAGGGCTGACTGACGAAGGGCTGACTGACGAAGACCTGGTTGACGTGGTCTCGTGCGCCGGCGCGGGCACGGCGGCCGGCCGGGTCATGCTTGAGCCAACGCCGCGCGGGCGCCACGCAGCGCGACACCGTAGTGTCGGATGTCGGGACGCATCGCCACGGCCAGCGCCAGATGCTCCACGGCCGCCCGGAGATCACCGATCTTGCGGGCGGACAGCCCGAGGCCGAACTGGGCGTAGTCGTCGGTGGGATGCCGATCCACGATCCAGGCGAAAGTCTCCCGGGCCGCGCCGTACTGACCGGCGGTGAACTGCGCCCGGGCCAGCGCCTCCCGCACACTCGGCGAGGCGGGTTCGGCCGCGACGGCGTGGGCCAGCAGCTGTACCGCGGCATTGGCGTCCCCGTGGCCGAGCAGCGCCATCCCCCGGGTGTACCAGTCGTAGACCTCACCCGCCGGTCCCGGCCGGGACCGGTCCGCACCGTCATCCCCCCAGGACGTCACATCGGACGGCACCGAGCTGGATCTATCACGTCGTCTGCGGGCGGGCAGCCCACCGGGCGTCTCGTCCGGTACATCCCCCGGAGGGCCGGTCTCCTCGGACATCTTCACCTCCACGACACGGACGATCATCTGTCTCCTCGCCACACCAATCCTGAGCACCGGGCACGGACCTCGCGCCGGGCCACGCGCCGGACTCCGCCGCACCGTGGCGCCCTCGATGCGCATCACCGCCTCTCACCCGAGGAACACCGCCGGATCCGGAATCACTCCGTCCGGCTTCGCCACCGCGGGCGCCAAGCGCCAGGCACATCCTCGAGGTCCGCAGCTCCAGTGTCGCCGCAAAGCCGCCCGACGTACCTCGAGATCCCCATAACGATCAGGTGTGCGCTGTCAACCGTCCCGCCGCTCCGATGGCACGCTCGCACTACGGGAAGGTGGTGAAATGTTCCTCTCGCCCGCTCGGGCCGGCCGGAACACGGGCGGTCAGCAGCGAGGGCACTCCCGGGTCACACCGGGTCCGCACCCTCGGGGCCCTACGATGCGGCTCATGGTTGACGCCGATCGTCCCGTTCCCGCTCCGGCGGGTCTCGTGCTCGCCCCGTTCCGGGCCGCACGATTTCCGTCCTCCGGGCCGGACCTCGCCCCGCTGACCTCCCCGCCCTACGACGTCATCGACGACGCCGAGCGGGCGGAGCTCCAAGCGCGCGACGAGCGCAACGTGGTCCGGCTCATCCTCCCCGGGGAGGACTACGACGGGGCCGCCCGCACGCTGCGGGCATGGCTGGACAGCGGAGTGCTGCGTCGCGACGAGAAGGCCTCCGTCTATGTCTACGAGGAGGAGCGGGCCGGCCACGCCCAGCGCGGGCTGATCGGGGCGGTCGCGCTGACCGATCCGGATGCGGGGATCATCCTCCCGCACGAGAACACCATGGCGGGCCCGGTCTCAGACCGGTTGGCGCTGACCCGCGCGACCCGCGCGAACCTGGAACCGATCTTCCTGCTCTACGCCGGCGGTGGCGAGACCAGCCGGGTGGTCTCGATGGTGATCGCCACGACGCCGCTGGTGGAGACGTCCACGGACGACGGGGTGACGCACCGGCTCTGGGCCATCGACGATCCGGCGGTCCTCACCGCCATCGCCGCGGACCTGTTGCCCCGGCGCGCGGTGATCGCGGACGGCCACCATCGGTACGCCACCTACCGCCAGTACCAGGCGGAACGGCACGCCGCCGGGGATGGTTCGGGCCCCTGGGACTTCGGTCTGGCCTTCCTCGTCGACGCGACCGTCTCGGGGCCCCAGGTGCACGCCATCCACCGGGTGGTGCGTGGTCTCGGGCTCACCGAGGCGGTGCGGCGGGCCGCCGAGGTGTTCACCGTGCGTCAGCTCGCCGGGCCCGGCGAGGGTGGTACCGCCGCCGGGGATGCCGGTGGCGTGGGGCCGGCAGGCGCGGACCCGGACGCGCTGGTGGAGGAACTGGCCAAGGCCGGGCAGGGCGGGCACGCGTTCGTGGTCACCAACGGCACCGCGGCCTACCTGCTCACCGAGCCCGACGCCGACCTGCTCGCGCGTAGTCTGCCCCCCGAACGGTCGGCGGCCTTCCGTGGACTCGACGTCACCGTCGCTCATCTTGCGTTGATCGTGGACGTCTGGGGGTTGGCTGACACGGTGGGCGTGGCCGACTACCACCACGACGCGCCGGCCGCGATCGCCGCGGCGGCGGCGGCGGGAGGTACCGCGCTACTGCTCAACCCCACCCCGATCGCCGATGTGACGGCCGTCGCCGAGGCCGGCGAGCGGATGCCGCGCAAGTCGACGTTGTTCACCCCGAAGCCGCGCACCGGACTCGTGCTGCGTCCGCTCGACGACTGACCGGCGTACATAGGACCGACGTACATAGGACCGACGTACATAGGACCGGCGTAGGACCGACGTACACACGGTCCGTCTCCCCGCGGACCCGTCTCCCCGCGGAGCCACGGATACCGGGCGGAGTGGTCCTCGGCCGAACGGTCCTACCTCCCGGTCTCCGTCGCCTCGGCCTCGGGAGCAGCCTCGGTGCCGGCGCCGGTGCCATGATCAGTAAGATCATGGCCGGTGATGTCCTGATCGACGTTCCCCTCGGTCCCGGCGTCCGCGTCGGGACCGGCCCGATCGGAGAGCAGGAGATCCGCGCCGTCCTGGGCAGCCTCCTCGTCCTCCTCGGGGAGAGGCCGACCAGTCATGATCAGGTACGCACGGGCGTCGGCGTCGGTCTCTCCCTCGTCGATCGCAGCCGTGGAGGTGAACCAGCGTGCGGCCTCCTCTGGACGACCGGCGGCAAGCAGCGCCTCGGCATAGGCGTACCAGAGGCGGGCGGTCCACGGCGCGGGCGGCGTCTTGGCCGTGGCCAGATCCCGCAGCAACACGACGGCGGCCTCCGGCTGACCGAGGTCCCGGCGGGCCCCGGAGACGACGATGAGCATCTCCGCCCGAGCGGCCGGATCAAGCTGGTCGATCTGCGGATCCCGCAGGTAGGCGACGGTACGCTCCGGCCGGCCCAGTCCCCGTTCGCTGTCCGCCATCAGCGGCAGGTTGTGCGCGGAACCGTCCATCCGACGAGCGGCCCGAAGTTCCACCAGGGCCGTCGCGTACTCCCCCGCATGGTAGGCCGCGATACCGACCGCCTCGCGCACCGCGGGCAGGCGCGGCACCCGATCGGCGGCGGCGCGGGCGTGGGCGAGCGCGCGGGCGGGATCGTCGTCGAGCAGCAGGGCGGTCGCGACGAGATGGCGGGCGATCGTGTCGGCGAGCGACGATGGCAGCCCCCGAAGGGACCGGCGCACGTCGTGGTCCAGCAGGTCCGCGCGGGCCTCGTCGGGAAGTGGCGGAGCCGGCACCCGGGCCCGCCGGCTGCCCTGCTCAGTCTGATCAGTCCGGCCAGCCCGGTCGGTTCTGTCAGTCCGGCCAGGCCCGGTCGGACGGCTGCCGCGGGGGCCGCCGCGGGGGCCGCCGCCCCCGGGCCTGGAAGCCTCGGTGAACGGCCGGCCACGGTGCTCGGCGCGAGCGGCGCCGTCGCGGCGGTCCCCTCCACCGCTGGTGTCCCGGGGCCCCCGGGACTCCCGGCCTCGATCGCCGCCGGGCCGCGGGCCGGCCGAGCGCGTACCCGCGGGACGGTCGCCATCGGAACGCCAGACTCTGCCGTGAGTCGGCCGTTCAGGGCCGTCGTGCCGGGGCTGCGGGCCGTCGCTGCCGGCCCGGGGCTGCCCGGGCCGATGGGATACCGAGGAGTCGCGCCCCGGTCTGCCGTGGTCGGGACGGCTACTCGGCCTTCCGGACCGGCCGGTCTCCTCCGCTCCCGGCCGACCCCGACGCTCGCGCCAAGCCGCCTCGGCGGCGACCCGGTTGCGGGCGGAGGCTCCGCTCGCGCCCCGGTCACCGCTCGCGCCCCGGTCACCGCGCGGGCCGTCGGCTCGGGAAAAGCGCTCACCGCCAGCCGCCGGAGCACGCCCACCGCCGGTCCCCTCCGGACGCCGAGCCCCACCCGGGCGGCGGTCGACGAACGAGGCGGCCGAGGAGGAAGAGGAACTGGCGGATCCCGCATCGCCCGCACGCGGCGGTGCGCCGTACCGGGCGTTGCCGTACCGGGTGTTGGAGTCCGCACCCCTGGAGCGGTCCGGCCGGCCCTGGCCCTCCGGGCCGCGGCGGAACTGGCCCGCCCCGCCCCGCGTTCCTCCCCGCGCACCGCCCTGCCCGCCGCCGCGCGCACCCTGGCGCGCGCCCTGAGAGGGACCGCCCTGTCCGCGCGACGCGCCGGTCTCGGATCCGCCGCCCCGCCTTACGCCC
>NZ_CDWWXA010000025.1:42849-43400 GCF_977971845.1 Frankia sp. CeCAU1
TCCCCGCGCACCGCCCTGCCCGCCGCCGCGCGCACCCTGGCGCGCGCCCTGAGAGGGACCGCCCTGTCCGCGCGACGCGCCGGTCTCGGATCCGCCGCCCCGCCTTACGCCCGGGGCATCGCCACGCACCGCGCGCCCGGCGCGACGTCCCTCTGCCGGCGTGCCACGATCACCTGAAGCGTCCCGATCACGCCGCTGCGGATGTGGGGACGTGAACGGCGTCGTCCCGCCTCGCTGACTGGATCTGTCTTCCCTCGGCATGACCGGCAACTTCCCTTTCATCCCGCAGGTACCGCGGTTGCGGCTGCGGGTCCCTCGTGATCCGGAGGCGCCCTCAGGCCGCCGGGCTTCCGACGCGGACACCACGGCGCCCGAGATCGTCGGCTGTGCTTCGGATGTTGCGTAGATACGTCAGTCCGGCTTCGCCCGGGTCCACGACGTTCACCCGGGTCCACGATGGTGCGGTGATGCCACAACCCTCGACGATACGACGTCCGGACCGGTGATGACCGGGTCCACCCGGTGACCATGCCAAAAAAGGGCGCGAGAAA
>NZ_CDWWXA010000026.1:0-7236 GCF_977971845.1 Frankia sp. CeCAU1
CGTCTGTGCCGACAGGGTTGAGCCGATCGAGGTCGATCCGGTATCAAGGTTGACCCGTACTAGGGCCGGCCCGGCATCAAGATCGATTGGGTATCGAGGTTGACCCGCTGCCGACGCCTGCGGACCGGGGCATCGCCGGGCGGAAGCGTCGTGTGGAGCGGGGCCGGGCCGGACGGTAGATCAGGGCCGGATCGGCCTCGCCGTGTCACGTCGTCGGATCCCAACCATCGGATCCCAACCAACCGAGAGGCACAGGGACGCACCCCATGACCCTCGCGCCGTTGCTCGACGCGCTGATCGCCCGTCCCGGCGGGGATCCTGCCCTGGGCCGGGCGATCGGCGCGGTCGGTGAACCGGTCCTCGACCTCGCTGGTCCCGCGGCGTTGCGGCCCTTCGCCGCCGCAGCCCTGGCGGTCGGGGCCGACCGGCCGGTCCTCGCTGTCGTGGCTACCGGCCGGGAGGCCGAGGATCTGGCGTCGGCGCTCGGCAGCCTGCTCGGTCCCGGTGTGGTCGCGGTCTTCCCGAGCTGGGAGACCCTGCCTCACGAGCGGCTGTCCCCCCGGGCTGACACGGTCGGGCAGCGCCTCGCCGTGCTGCGCCGGCTCGTGCATCCGGCGAGCACCGGTCGGCCGCCACTGCGGATCGTGGTCGCGTCGATCCGTGCGGTGTTGCAACCCCAGGTGGCCGGGCTCGGCGAGCTCGCACCGGTCACCCTCGCCGAGGGCGATACGGCCGACCTCGACGGCGTGGTGACGCGGCTGGTGGACATCGCTTATCATCGGGTGGACCTGGTCGAGCGGCGCGGCGAGATCGCCGTGCGCGGCGGCATCCTCGACGTCTTCCCGCCCACCGAGGAGCATCCGCTGCGGGTCGAGTTCTTCGGCGACGAAGTCGAGGACATCCGCCGGTTCTCCGTGGCGGACCAGCGGGCGCTACCGGAGGATGATGGCGCGGCCGGTGGTGGCCGTGTCCTGTTCGCGCCGCCGTGCAGCGAACTGCTACTGACCGCGCAGGTGCGGGCGCGGGCCGCGGACCTCGCGACGCGCCACCCGGAGCTGCTGGACCTGCTCGACAAGATCGCCGACGGCATCCCCGTGGAGGGGATGGAGGCGCTCGCCCCGGTACTCGTCGACGCCATGTCACTACTCCTGGACGATCTGCCGGCCGGCACCCACGTGCTGGTCTGCGATCCCGAACGGGTCCGTTCGCGGGCGAGTGAACTGGTGCGCACGAGCCAGGAGTTCCTCGACGCGTCGTGGAGCGTCGCGGCGCTGGGTGGCGGCGCGCCGATCGATCTCGGCGCGGCCGCCTACCGATCGATCATCGAGGTCCGCGAGCGTGCGGAGGATCTCGGCCTGCCGTGGTGGTCGGTCACTCCCTTCATGTCGACCCCGGCAGGCAGCGACCGGGAACCGGCGGGCACCGGGCTGACGGGCACCGCCTACGACGGGACCGAGTACGGCGACAACTACGGCGACAACACGGTGGTCGCCAGCCTCCGGCCCGCGCCGATCTACCACGGGGACACCGCGGCGGTCATCGCCGACGTCAAGGGCTGGCTCGCCGAGTCCTGGCGAGTGCTGCTGGTCACCGAGGGACACGGTCCGGCGCAGCGCCTGGTGGAGATGCTGCGCGACGCCGACCTGGGCGCCGGCCTCGCCGAGGAGGCCACCCTCACTCCGGGCGTCGCCATGGTCACCTGCGGTCGGCTCGCCACCGGCTTCACCAGCGATACTTTGCGCCTCGCCGTTCTTACTGAAAGCGACATCGCGGGTGCCCGCGGGGTGAGCACGAAGGACATGCGGCGCATGCCGAGCCGGCGGCGCAAGGGCATCGATCCGCTCGCCCTGCTCCCCGGGGACATGGTGGTCCACGACGCGCACGGCGTCGGCCGCTACGTCGAGATGGTCACCAGGACCGTCGCGGGCGCCAAGCGGGAGTACCTTCTGCTGGAATACGCCCGGGGCGACCGACTGTATGTGCCGACCGACCAGCTTGAACAGATCACCCGGTATGTCGGGGGTGACGCGCCGAGCCTGGACCGCATCGGCGGCGCCGACTGGGCCAAGCGCAAGAGTCGGGCCCGCAGGGCCGTCAAGGAGATCGCCGGTGAGCTGATCCGGCTCTACAGCGCCCGGATGGCTGCTCCCGGGCATGCCTTCGCTCCCGACAGTCCCTGGCAGCGTGAGCTGGAGGACGCCTTCCCGTTCCGAGAGACACCCGATCAGCTCTCCGCCATCGACGAGGTCAAGGCCGACATGGAGAAGCCGGTCCCGATGGACCGGGTAATCTGCGGCGACGTCGGCTACGGCAAGACCGAGATCGCGGTGCGGGCCGCGTTCAAGGCGGTGCAGGACGGCAAGCAGGTCGCGGTGCTGGTGCCCACGACGCTGCTGGTCCAGCAGCATTTCCAGACCTTCTCCGAGCGTTACGCCGCGTTCCCGGTGGTGGTGAAGGCGATGAGCCGGTTCAACTCGCCCGCCGAACACAAGGCGGTGCAGGAGGGGCTCGCTACCGGCAGTGTCGACGTGGTCATCGGCACCCACCGGCTGCTGTCCGGGGAGAACCGCTTCAAGGATCTCGGCCTGGTGATCGTCGACGAGGAGCAGCGCTTCGGTGTCGAGCACAAGGAGCAGCTCAAGAAGATGCGCACGGCGGTGGACGTGCTCACGATGAGCGCCACACCGATCCCCCGCACGCTGGAGATGTCGATCACCGGCATCCGGGAGCTGTCGACCATCGACACTCCGCCCGAGGAGCGGCACCCGGTGCTGACCTCGGTCGCCGCCTACGACGCCCGTCAGGTGGCCGCGGCGATCCGCCGGGAGCTGCTGCGCGAGGGGCAGGTCTTCTTCATCCACAACCGGGTGGAGACGATCGACCGGGCCGCCGCCCGGCTGCGCGATCTTGTTCCCGAGGCGCGGATCGCCACCGCCCACGGCCAGCTGCACGAGGACGCGCTTGAGCAGGTCATGGTCTCCTTCTGGGAGAAGAAGTTCGACGTGCTGGTCTGCACGACGATCGTGGAGTCGGGCCTGGACATCTCCAACGCCAACACCCTCATCGTCGAGCGGGCCGACGTGTTCGGCTTGTCCCAGCTGCACCAGCTGCGCGGCCGGGTCGGGCGGGGCCGGGACCGGGCGTACGCCTACTTCCTCTACCCGCCGGACAAGCCGCTGACCGAGACCGCCCACGACCGGCTCGCCACGATCGCCCAGCACAACGACCTTGGTGCCGGAATGGCCGTAGCCATGAAGGACCTGGAGATCCGGGGAGCGGGCAACCTGCTCGGCGGCGAGCAGTCCGGGCACATCGCCTCGGTCGGGTTCGACATGTACGTGCGGATGGTCGGCGAAGCGGTGGCCGAGTACCGCAAGGAGGGGGTCGAGGAGCCCCCGGAGGTCAAGGTCGAGCTGCCGGTCGACGCGAGCCTGCCGCACGACTACGTGCCGAGCGAGCGGCTGCGGCTGGACGCCTACCGGCGGCTGGCCGGCGCCGCCACGGACGCCGACATCGACGAGGTGCGTGGCGAGCTCGTGGACCGGTTCGGTCCGCTGCCCGAACCGGTCGAGAACCTGCTGGCCGTCGCGGGCCTGCGGGCGCTTGCCCGGCGCTTCGGCGTCACGGAGATCATCACCGCCGGTCGCCAGATCCGGTTCGCTCCGCTGGAGCTGCGGGAGAGTCAGACACTCCGGCTGACCCGGCTCTACCGGGGCGCCGTGGTCAAACCGGCGGTGCGGACCGTACTCGTTCCCGCGCCGACCGAGACGGGGCGCATCGGTTCCCGGCCGTTGCGGGACCGGGCTCTGCTCGCCTGGGTCGGCCAGCTCCTGCATGCGGTCGCGGGCGACTCGGTCGCCGCCGCGGCGGCCTCGATCTGACTCCTGGCGTAGGGCGCCGTACCGTACGCCACGCTGAGCGGATACCGTCTCGGCTCGTGAAGCTTTCCCGTCTCCTCGCCGGTGTCGGGCTCCTCGTGCTCGTCGGTACCGGGTGCACGACCCATGCCGGGGCCGCCGCCCAGGTCGGTTCGCAGACCATCGGGACCTCCCAGCTGCGCGGCATCGTCGACCGCGGGCTCAAGGCCGCGCAGACGGTACCGATCCCGCAGACCTCGCAGTCGGCGTCGCAGAGTCTCAACCGGGGTGAACTCCAGCGACGAACCCTGACCACGCTCGTGCAGCTCGAATTGATCTCCGGTGAGGCGAAGCGGCTGGGGATCTCGCTGACCGGCCAGGACATCGCGTCCTACTACCAGGCGTACGCGATCCTGCAGTTCGGCAGCGTGAAGGCGTTCGAGCAGCGAGCCGCCGCGGCAGGCTTCGCCCAGCAGGACGTGGCGACGATCGTCCGCTCGGGAGCGTTCGAGTCGGCGCTCGGGGACAAGATCAGCCCAGGTGTCCTCGCCTCCGACGCGGACACCCGCGCCCAGTACGACAGCATCGTCGATCAGATCGGGAAGATCCCTCTCAGCTACCGGCAGGCCAAGCCCTACCTGGCTCGGTTCCTGGTGGCGGACAAACGGGCGACGAAGGTGCGTCCGCTACTCGCGCAGGCCGAGTCCCGGGATCCCATCTCGATAAACCCACGATTTGGTACCTGGGACACGAAGCAGTTCGCCGTGGTCGCCGCTGAGGGCTCGATCGCCAGCAAGCCCGCGCCCACGCCGATCCTGGACCTGACCACCCAATCCTGAGCGGACGGCGACATGTTGATGCGGATCACCGTGGTCGTCACCAGCCCCCGGGTGGCACCGGGAATTCTCACGGCCCGGGCGTGGGATGTCGTGCGCACGGTGCCCGTCCTGACCGCGAGCCCCACGCATCCTCAGCTCGCCGCGCTGCGGGCGGCCGGTGCGACCGTCCTGATCGTCGATCCCGGCGATCCCGGCGGTCTGGCCGGCGCGGTGACCCTCATCCGGGCCGCCCTGCCTGATCCCGCGGCGGCCGAGGTCGCCTGGCTACCCGATCCGCTTGCGCCGAGCATCCTCGACTGCCTCCTCGACGAGGCGAGTGGCTCCGGGGAACGGAACGATGCCGGGGCCGACGGGGTGACCGGGGCCGACGGGGTGACCGGGGCCGAAGTGACGAGCCTCGTGGCCACCAGGGAGCTGCCCGGCTCGAGCCTGTTGGACGCCGTCGCGGTCATGGACCTCCTGCGGTCGCCGGGCGGCTGCCCCTGGGACGCCGAGCAGACTCACACCTCGCTCGCCCCGTACCTGGTCGAGGAGACGTACGAGGCGTATCAGGCGATCGAGGACGGCGATCTCACCGAGCTGCGCGAGGAACTCGGCGACGTGCTGATGCAGGTGCTCTTCCACGCTCGGATCGCAGCCGAGCGCGCCGACGACGGCTGGGACGTCGATGACGTCGCGGCCGGTCTGGTGGCCAAGTTGATCCGCCGTCATCCGCACGTGTTCGGTGACGTGGTCGTGGACGGTCCGGCGAACGTCGTCGCCAACTGGGACGCGATCAAGGCGGTCGAGAAGGGGCGCGTCTCGGTGACCGAGGGTGTCCCGCTCTCCCAACCGGCGTTGTCCCTCGCGGCCAAGCTGCTGAAGCGGGCTGCCGGCATCGGCGTCCCGGCGGATCTCGCGCTGACCGGGACGGCCGCTGGGGGTGTGACCGACGCGGGCGATCGGGTCACCGAGATCGCCGCCATGGCCGCCGTACTGGCCCGGTCGGGCACGGCGGGGGACGACCTGATCGGTGATCTGCTCTTTGCCGCCGTCGCGCTCGCCCGGATGGCCTCCGTCGATCCGGAGCGGGCCCTTCGGGCGACCGCCCGTCGCTTCCGGGACCGGCTGGCCGCCGTCGAGGGCACAGTCCGTGCCGAGGGCGCCGATCCGGCTTCCCTGTCCGACACCCGCTGGCGCGAAATCTGGCGGCAGCTACCCGGGTAAGCACCGATCATCGGCGCCCGATGCCACTCGACTTTCGCGTTTTCCATGATCGGCAATCGATTGGCTATCGGGTGTGTTAGGTCGTCTTGTTGAGCGGTTCGGCTGGGGTCGTCTGGTGGGCCGGTCCGGGGTTCTGGCCGGCTGGTGAGGCCTGTGCCTGTGGGATTTCGGGATTTCGGGATTTCGGGGGTCGTGTCCGGCCGGGGCCGGGGTTGGCCAGGGCCGTCTCCCAGTCGGTTTCCAGCTGGCGGGTGACCAGCCGGTTTTCTGGTTCGGCAAGCTGGTAGTGGCGCCGGGCAGCTGGGCGGTCACGTAGCGGTCGAGCGCCGGGCCGGCGAGGTGCTGACACAGCCCGCCGGTGCCGTAGTTGGCGCGCAGGTAGCCGCAGTGGTAGTTGTGCGACGGGAACCGGCTGGCCGGGGTGTGACAGCACCCCGTCATCCGATGCCCGCAGGTGCTGACAAGTTCTCTGGTGGGTGCTGTCAAGTTCTCTGTCAAGTTCTCTGTGTGCGGGGTGGTTCCTGTTCTCTCTACTTGCCGACCTCGCTGAGGGCTGCCCCTGGCTGCCCACCTGAGAGGCCCCACCCTCTCAGCGGCTTAACTCAAAGTCATCGCAAGCCGGTTAATACCTGACCAGTAACCATCTGTGAACACGCCCATGAGCCTCACATCTTCGCTCCCGTACCTTCGCAACATGACGGCTACCACAACGCCCGAGGGTCTTCGGACGCCTGTTCGGGAGATGCTGAACAAGGTTCCCGAGGTCACGATCTGGTTTTGGGCTATCAAGATTCTGTGCACCACGGTCGGCGAGAGCTTCGCCGACTGGATCAATACGACTCTCGGCGTTGGTCTGATCAACACCTCATTGATCTTCACCGCCGTGCTGGCCGGCGTCCTGGGCTGGCAGCTCAGCACCAAGCGCTACGTCCCGTTCGTGTACTGGCTCACTGTCGTGGTGCTGAGCGTGACCGGCACCCTCTACACCGACATCCTCACCGACAGCCAGGGCGTTCCCCTCGCGGTGAGCAGCAGCGTGTTCGCCGTTGTCCTCGCCGGTGTCTTCGGGATCTGGTATGCCCGCGAGCGGACCCTGTCGATCCACAGCATCATCACCCGTCCCCGTGAGCTCTTCTACTGGCTCGCGGTCCTGGTCACCTTCGCCCTCGGCACCGCGACCGGCGACTGGACTCTGGACCTGACCGGCTGGACCCCGGGCGTCTCCGTGCTTCTTCCGCTCGGGTTGATCGTGGCGATGGTCGTCGGGTGGCGCCTTGGCGCCAGCGCGGTGCTCTCCTTCTGGCTGGCCTACATCCTCACCCGCCCGCTCGGCG
>NZ_CDWWXA010000026.1:7595-10476 GCF_977971845.1 Frankia sp. CeCAU1
CGCCGAGCGACCAGGGCGGACTGGGCTTCGGCACCGCGGCGACCAGCGTAATCTTCCTCGTCGCTATCCTCGCTACCGTCCTCTACCTCACGCGAAGCCGCAGCGACGTCATCGAGGCCCATAGCCTCGCCCATACCCCACAGGCGGCAAACCCCGGGCGTGAGCGGATCATGCTCGGCTACTACGTCGTCGTAGCGGTCGCGACCGCGGCCCTTCTTGTCTGGGCGCACCAGCAGCCGCACGCGGCTGTGGCCGGCGAGGGCGACACCCCCTCACCCGCGACCGCCGACCTCACCCCGGAGCAGGCGACGTCACCGTTCCCTCCAGCTGAGATCGCGAAGTTCCGCACGATCACCGCTGACACCCTCGCGAAGCTCAACGCGGGCGACCAGGCAGCCGCGACCACCCGGGTCACCGACCTCGAGAAGGCCTGGGACGACGACCAGCCCACCCTCGAACCCAAGAACGAGCAGGCCTGGCACTTCCTCGACGGTGAAATCGACCACGTCCTGACGGCGCTACGCGCTGCGAATCCGGACAAGGCCACCGAGAGTGCGGCCCTCAACACCCTCCTCGCCTCCCTCAGCTACTGAGCTTTAAATTTCGGGGTCATGGCGGGTTTCTGTGCCTGTCTACCTGCGGGTTTGCAACGGGTAGGCCAGTCGTATGAGGTACGCGACGGGTGGCGGGTTGACGCCCGCCGATCAGGTGGACCGTGAACGGGTCCGGCTGGCCGCGGCCAGCCGGTTCGCGGCGGGGGCGAGTCAGGCCGAGGTCGCCCGGGAGTTCCGGGTGACTCCGAAGACCGCGAGCCGCTGGCACCATGCCTGGGAGACCGGGGGTGAGGCCGGGTTGCGGTCGGCCGGGCCGGGATCACGGTGCCGGTTGAACGACCGACAGCTGGCCCGGTTGGAGGCGATCCGCGCGCCGCGGCCCGGGACCGTACGGCTGGGACGATCAGCGATGGACCCTGGCCCGGATCGCCCAGGTCATCGAACGGGAGTTCGGGGTCTCCTACACCCTGGCCGGAGTGTGGCTGCTGGTGGACCGGCACGGCTGGTCATGTCAACTGCCCACCCGCCACGCGATCGAACGCGACGACGGCGCGGTCGAGACCTGGACGCGGCAGGAGTGGCCGGCGGTAAAAAGACCGCGGCGGCCCAGGGGGCCTGGGTCTGTTTCCTCAACGAGACGGGCCAGGGCCTCCAGGCCGCCGCGCACGCCCAGTTCCCCCGGCGGCCGGCTGGTCCTGGTCTGGGACCGGGTGAACATCCACCGTCAGGCGGAGATGACCGCGTTCCTGCAGGCGCACGCCGGCTGGGTGAGCACGGTGCTGCTGCCGGCTTACGCGCCCGATGTGAACCCGGTGGAGGGGGTGTGGTCACAGCTCACGCGCACCGCGCTGGTGAATCTGGCCGCCCGCACCCTCGACGATGTCCACCAGGCGGTCAAGCACGGGCTGAAACGGCTGCAGTACCGGCCCGGGCTGCTGTTGGGGTTCCTCGCCGAAACCGGCCTGGTCTGGGAGGAGCTGTGGTCAACATGACTCTCCGCATTAAAGCTCAGTATCAGGCGGTGGATCCCTCGCGGGACTTCTGATGCAACACCTTCCTGGACCCCACCTGACGCATCACGTGCGCCTTTTCCCTCATCACTCACCACGACGGTCTTCAGCCAACGCGGCAGAGGGCGCCTTGAAGCCTCCTCCTCCCCTCCCCCCACCCCCCGAAGGGCGGCTCCGAAGGGCCTGCAATCCTTCATCTTTCGTGCAGCACCGCTGTCAGTCGCTCAGCTAACAAGCGACCTTCAGTACTCGTGGCACACCGACTTTTTTAAGAAAGCGTTGTCCATCTGCAGCTGTGCGTTCTTCTTCCGTAGCTCCTCGAACCCGGCGCGCCCGGACACCGATAGCGGCCGCTCCTTGCCCTCGTCGGAATCCTTTGCTTTCTTCACCCAGCACCCCAAGATCGTCTCGTTGATCCCAAGGCTCTTCGCCACCTCGGCGATCGTACGGTCCGAACCAAGGACGAGAGCGACCGCCTCGTCCTTGTACTCCTGGGTGAACTTTCTCCGCGTCGATCCCATCCCTGGATCTTCCTGGTAGTCAGTGGACTTTACGTCGAGTGTCTACGAGATTGGGATCGCTTCAGGTAAACCACGCCCACCGAGCCGTGACCATAGATGGTTGGTAACTTACTGATCGGTGCTGGCGAGCTGCCTGGTGCAGGCGTGGTGGCGAAGGTGCCACGGTAGGTGACCGCAACCCGGGCGAGCTGGGCCAGCGCTGATCGGCGTGGGCGAGCGGCCGCAGTTTGATCAGGCTTCTGGCTGGTTCCGAGATGGTGGGCATGACCTGCCCAGTGTGCCGCACGGCCGAGGCAGGTCGCTATGATCATGACCCTCGGGGCGGTACGCCTGTCGTTTTCGGGGGTCTAAGATGCCCGTCTTCACCGCCGTACCCATCGTGCTGGGGACTGCTGTCCGCACCACCGTGAAGAAACGCGCTCGTGGTCATAAGACCCCACTGCGGGACCGGCAGCGTGCGCTGATCGTGTTGCTGGCCGCCCGGGGTGGCGAACGCGCGGGTCGCCCGAGTCCAGCTCGGCCGCCACGCGCAAGACGGTGTCCTACGACACCCCCGCAGCCCGGGCCACCGAATCAGTCAGGGACGAGTCAGCCCCGGCAGGGATCAGCCCCCAGGGATCAGCCCCAGAGCCGCTGGTACATCGCCGCCGCCGCGGGATTGATGGTGGGGTCGACCAACGAGGAACGGACGTTGTTCGGCACGGCATCGGGGAAGTACGCCTCGTAGGCGAGAATGTCCGCGTTACGCACGAACGTCTCGTGCATCTTCTCTATATAGACGGGGTTGTCCCCACCC